>NZ_JANSIA010000045.1:0-21431 GCF_047461835.1 Synechococcus sp. R60.1
TTGTACTTCATCAAAGCGCATTCCCCCCGGCAGTGACCCTACGGGTACAGTGCGGGGCTCCTGCGATTTCTAGCTGAGCTGGGGGCTCAGAAGCCGTGGGCCAATACTTCCTCGGCGGCGCGAGTTCCCGCCCCTGGGGTGAAGTCGCTGTAGCCCACGGTGTGTAAAGCTGACTCCAGAGCAGCCAAGGTCATCAGCACATCGCGGTCGCTGATAAAGCCCAAATGGCCAATGCGGAAGATTTTGCCCTTGAGGTGGTCTTGTCCAGCGGCAAGGGCGATGTCGAAGTGTTTCTTCAAGGTGCTGCGGATGGTGTCAGCGTTGATCCCTTCGGGAGCGAGTACAGCTGTTACCGAAGGACTGGCCGCTGACTCTGGATCAACCAAGAGCTTTAGCCCCAGAGCCTTGACGCCAGCACGGGTGGCCTGGGCCAGCTTGGCATGACGCCGGTAGATGGCTTCCAACCCTTCTGCGCGCATCATGCGCAGGGTAACCTGCAGGGCGTAAAACAGGTTCACCGCCGGTGTAAAGGGAGTGGTGCCTTGGCGCAGGGCCTTTTGCGCCAGCTTAAAGCTCCAGTAGTACTTGGGAAACCTAGAGCGCTCCGTAGCGGCCATGGCCCGCGGGCTGACGGCCACAAATCCCAGCCCTGGTGGGATCATATAGCCCTTCTGGGATCCCGAGGCCACCACATCCAAGCCCCATTCGTCCATCAGCACCGGCATTGCCCCCACGCTGGTGACCCCATCCACCAGGACGAGGGCTTCCCCATGCTCGCGAGCAGCAGCAGCAATGGCTTGCACATCGTTGGCTACGCCGCTGGAAGTCTCCGAGTGGGTGAGGATAACGGCTTTGATGGTTTTTTCCCGGTCGGCAGCCAGCTTTTCTTGGAAGATCTCGACGGGGTAAGGGATCCCCCAGGGGGTTTCCACCCGCTCACACTGAAGGCCAAACTGCTCGGACATTTCCGCCCAGCGCTCCCCAAACTTGCCGTTCACCCCCACCAAAACCCGATCCCCAGGGCTGAGGGTGTTGAGGATCCCGGCTTCCATGGCACCAGTGCCACTGGCGGAAAAGACAAACACATCGGAGGTGGTTTGGTGCAGCCAGCGCAACCCATCGGTGACCTCTTCCAAAATGGCGGTGAACTCTTTGCTGCGGTGCTCGATGGGCCCCCGTGCCATCGCCAGCAGCGCACTCTCGGGAACGGGAGTGGGGCCGGGGATCATCAATATCAGCTTGTCTTTCATGCTTGCCCTGCTTGGGATGCAAGTAAGGTTTAAAAGGTGGCGGCCAGATTCGAACTGGCGCATAGAGGTTTTGCAGACCTCTGCCTTACCACTTGGCTACGCCACCCCATTGCTCAACTGGGCGCAGACATTGTATCCGAAAAGGGGATCCCCCTTCCAGTAACCAAAAGTAGCAGTTCCCAGCTCAGCTAGGCCTCAACCCTTTCTTCCTGCACCTTTAACAGACGGGATCCCAGCAGGCGCTGCAGCCAAGGAGCCAGAAACTTGCGGTTGGCCAACTGCTGCTGGGGATCCTGAGTTTCCAGAGGGAAGGGGGCAAGAGCCCGCAGGGCGGCAGTGGTAACACAGAACATGGCCTTTTGGAAGCTAAGGCAGATTTTCACCCGCAGGTCATCATCCCCGCGAGGCTGGCGGCGGTAGTGCTCTCGCAAGTAGGGGGGCAGGTGGCGCATCATATCCTGCATCAACAGGGTAGGCGGGATCCCGGCGCTCCCCACCGGCAGTGGGTCGGCATACAGGGCCCCATAGGCAAAATCCGCCTGCTCTTGCGGAATCTGACCGGCCTGGGCGTTGTAGGAAACCGTACCCATGAAGGGAAAAGAGCGGAAAAACACCGCCTCCACATAAGGGATGGCCGTATCCGGCAGGAAGGTCAGGCCTGCTGAGAGAGGAATGATCTCATAGCGCCGGCCCCAGATGCAGGGAGCATAGGCGATGGGTTTGTCGGCGGCGGCCACCAGCCCTTGCTGAATGTGGGCCACTACCTCGGGGATGGTGAGGTGGGGTTCTGTCTCAGAGCGCTTGGACAGAGACAGGAAAATATCGCTCATCACCCGCCAAAACTGGCCCAAGCCGCTGTACATGGCCAGCATGCGCACCTGTTCCAGAGCAAAGTCGGGAAACAGGATCCCCAAGCCCTGCAAGAAGGGGTTAAAGCGGATTTTGGCTCGGATGGCGGCCTTGGCCCGTTGGACAAATTCGGGAGTATCCAGGTAGCGGTCTAGCCCCCCTCCCCCATGCCAGAGCATAGCCTTCATGCAGTATTCGGCAAACTCGTAGTTGATGCGGTCATGCCACAGGTAGCGCAGCCATTTGCCCAGGGTAATCTCGCCGTTGAAATACTTAAACGCCGGGAAGAGCTCCAAAAATTGGTGGTCGGCAATGAAGATCAAGTTGCGAGAATAGGCGTCCAGAACCTCTCCGTAGCTGTGCAGGATCCCGATCACCTCCAGGCGATGGATCTGCGCATCCGGCAAGAGGGCTCCCCCTGCCTCCAGACGCTGCAAAATCGGGCTGATGCGCACCTGATCCAGAGGATCCAGGCCCGCCAGGAAAAAATGGGAGACCGGAAGAGAAGATCCATCACGCGGCAAGGTGAACGTCATGGGCGGAGTCAGCTAGATCTACAGCTTCGATCAACAGTTTGAGGCATTTGAGACAACAGCAAAAACAGCAGCGGCAAAGTCGAAGGCGCCTTAAGAGGAGTCACAGGCCATGAAACAGGTCAACTTTCCAACCACACCTTCGGTGGCAGGCGCGCTGAGAGCCACAGATTTCGCCAGATCAGCCGTTGTGGGCTCGATCCACTGTGTCGCCCAGGCTGGTTGTAGGCCCAGCACCACCACCAGTGTTGCCAAGACAGCAGCCGGCAGCCGTTCCCTCACCTGTTGTCGCGACATAGCCGTGGCCACTTCCGATAGCCGACCAAAAAAGGCGCGGTTCACCATCAGTAGGAAATAAGCTGCCGTTAACCCTGTCCCCATCATGCACAACAAGGTCTGTAGCGGAAACGCGGGGAAGCTGCCCCGAAAGATGGCGAACTCGGCGATAAAGCCCACCATGCCGGGTGTACCGCCGCTGGCCATCACCCCCAGCACCATTAAGCTACCAATCAACGGCAAGCCCCGCTCTGGGTTGAGCAACCCTTGCAACAACCTCAGATCCCGTGTGCCGGTGTTGGTGTAGACGGCTCCCACCAGTAGAAACAGTAGCGCCGAGATCAGGCCGTGGCTGACCATCTGGAAGACGGATCCCACCAGGGATAGAGGGGTTGCCGCTGCCGTTGCCAAGAGAATGTAGCCCATGTGGGCAATGGAGCTGTAGGCCACCAGCTTTTTCATGTCCTGCTGCACCAAGGCGTTCAGGGATCCATAGAGCACGTTAACCACCGCCCAACCGGCCAGCCAAGGCCCGGCTTGATCCCAGGCATCCGGCAAGAGCTGCAGGCCAAAGCGCACCAGGCCGTAGGTGCCCAACTTCAAAAGCAAACCCGCCAGCAACACGGAAATGGGTGTGGAAGCCTCCACATGGGCATCCGGCAACCAGGTGTGGAAGGGCACCAAGGGGATCTTGATGGCCAGGCCCAGCAGAATGGGAATGAGCAACAGGGTTTGTTGCACCAGGGGCAAGGGGTGAGCCTGCAGGACGGTATAGGTAAAGCTGTGGGCATCGCTCAGCCAACTGAGGCCGAAAAAGCCTACCAACAGCAGGATCCCTGACAGAGCTGTGTAAATCAAGAACTTGGTGGCTGCATAGGTGCGGCGCGGCCCTCCCCAGATGGCGATGAGCAAATACAGGGGGATCAGCTCCACTTCATAGAACAGGAAAAACAGCAGCAAATTCTGAGCCAAAAAAGCTCCGGCCACCGCTGCCGCCAGCATGAGCACCAAGCTGTAGTAGAGGCGGGGCCGCTCCACCTGGCCGCTGGCCCAAATAGCCATCAACACCAGTAGCCCGGTCATCACCACCAAAGGCAGAGAGATCCCATCCACTCCCACCTCATAAACCAAGCCCAACTGGGGGATCCAGGCCATCTTTTCCGCCAATTGCAGGGATCCAAGGTGGGGGTCAAAGATCAGCAACAGCCCCGCGCTCAGGCCAAACAAAACCCACCCAAACCCCAAGGCCAAAGCCCGGTGCAAGCCCTTCCCCGCCTGCTCGGGAATCAACCCAATCAAGATGCTCCCCAACAACGGGATCCCAATCAAAAGGCTCAACATGGCTCTCTCCCATCAATAGGCCAACCCCAAATGGGGCGAACGCAGTAGCCAAGCTGTAACCAACACCATCCCGATGACAATCACCAGCACATAGAGTTGCATCCGCCCCGACAGGGTGTACTTGAGGGCTTCGCCGCTGAAGAAAAAGGCCAGGCTCACCCCGTTCACCAAGCCGTCCACTCCGTTGCGATCCAGCCACTCCAATCCGCGGGAGAGGGCGCTGACCGGTTGCACCACCAGGGCTTGGTAGAGGTGCCCCGTGTAAAAGTCGTGGGCCAGCAGATCCTGCAACTCCGGCCAGGGCAGATATACCCTCCGTTGGTCCCCCCAGTACAGCCAGCCGCCAATGGCTGCCCCCACCAGCCCAGCAGCCGTCAGCAGAGCCGCCATCCACCTCAGCTCCGGGCTCCAGTCGGGATAGAGCCCCCAGCGCCCCAACAGCCAGGGCATGAGCAAGGTTTGCACCGTCAGGATGCCCATGGGCAGAGCCATCAACCAGCCCACCTCAGGGGCCCGGCGGGTTTTGGGTTGCGGGGATCCCAAAAAGACCAGGCCAAACACCCGCGCCAGGTTGAGAGCCGTCAGCCCATTCACCAGCAGCAGCACCCCCACCAGGGCCGGCTGCACCCCGCTGTAGACCAGCGCCAGGCGGGTCAGCGTCCAAAAGCACCCTAGGGGCAGCAGAGCCACCATCCCCAGGGATCCCACGGCAAAGGCGGCAACTGTGGCCGGCATGCGGCTGCGCAGGCCCCCCAGCTCTGTCAAATCTTGGGTAGAGGTGGTGTAGATGAGGGATCCCACCCCCATAAACAGCAGCGCCTTAGCCAAGCCGTGCATCAGCAGCAACTCCAGGGCCAGCTCCGGCTGCTGCATTCCCACTGCCACAAACACCAACCCCAAGTAGGCACTCGTGGAGTAGGAGAAGGTGCGTTTGATATCGATTTGCGCCAAGGCCACCAGGGATCCGCCCAGGGCTGTGATCGTGCCGATGGCCACCAAGACCCCATTCGTAATCGGCGACAGGGCCAGTAGCGGTTGCAGCTTAATCAGCACAAAAGCCCCGCAGGCCACCACTGCCGAATTGCGCAAAATCGAAGCCGGGTTGGGCGCTTCCATCGCCTCATCCAGCCACAGGTGCAGCGGAAACTGGGCGCATTTCCCCAAAGGCCCTGCAATCAAAGCCAACCCCATCAAAGCCGCCCAAGCCGGATCCAAGCTGGCCGTAGCCGCCCAGTCCCGCAGGTCGGAAAACGTCAAGGCCCCAGAAAAGTTGGAAATTGCCACCACCCCCATCAGCAGCAGCAGATCTCCTACCCGCTTGGTTAAAAACGCATCCCGCGCCGCCGTCACCACCAGAGGCTGGGCGTACCAAAAGCCCACCAGCAAATAGGTGGAAAGGGTGAGCATCTCCAGCAGGGCATAGCTGAAAAACAGCGAGTCGCTGAGGGCGATCCCTGTCATTCCCCCCTCGAAAAAGCCCATCAGGGCGGCAAAGCGACCCAGGCCCCAGTCCTTATCCAAATACCCCAGCGCATAGATCTGGGCCAGCAGGCTCAAACCGCTGATCCAGACGACGGCCCCCATTGTCAGAGGCGAGATCTCCAAAGACAGAGTCAAATCCAAATCGGCCACCCGAAACCAGAGGTAGTTCAAGATCTGGGGATCCCGACCCCAAACCTGCCGCAACAGCCAAAGGCCATGAGCAAAGGCGGCAAAAGTCAGAAGGATGTTGAGGTAAGCTGCCGGGCGCGGGCCACTGCCCTTGACCCACCCCGTTGCCCAGGGAATGGCCAAAGCTGTTCCCGCCCACCCATAGCAAGGGATCCACCAACTGCTCTCCAACCCCAAAAGGTTTGACATCATTAAATGCTAAATAAAACGGAAAACTGGATCCAACGGAAATCAGTCAGGCTTTTGAATCGCTCGTTCTCTATTTCACGATATACCTGGCTCGAACGGTTCCAAAGTCGGGCCGGCTGGCCGGAGCCAGTCTCGAAGTTGAGCGGCAATGCGCCGGGCGGCCCCTGGGGATCCCATGCGGCGGCGTCCATGGGCCCGCAACTCAGCCGCGTAGTTGGGATCGGCGGCCAGGCGTTCCAGAATCCGGCCAACCACGGCGGGAGCCTGCTCCACTGAGGTCAGGTGGACGGCGGATCCCAAAAGACGGGTCTGCGCTTCAGCAAAGCGCGGGGTAAACTGGGGCCCTTCTCCCGGCAGGGTTACCACCGGTTTTCCCAAGCCTACACATTGCTCGGTAGCCGTTCCCGCCATGGCCAGCACCACCGTTGCTCGTTGGGCACAGGCCCCGAAGTCCCCCCAAACCAGAAGCACATCGCTGCGCTGAGATGGGATCCGAGCCTGAAGCGGGTCTCGCTCCAGGTTGGGGCTGAGGGCAGCATAGACTTGCAGCTCCGTTGGGAGCCGCTCCACCACCTGCATCATCAGGGCCCAGTTGCGATAGGCTTCCGGCGGACGGGATCCGGGCAAGAGCAGCAAGGCCGGCCGGTGGGGATCCAAAGGCAATGTCCCGCGTGGCTCTAGGCCATCCATCATCGGGTTGCCCAGGTAAAAGGCCCTTAGGCCCCGTTTTTGCAAAGCTGTAGCCGTCAGCTCATCCCGCAAAAAAGAACCCAGGCAGCGTCGGTGGGCCATCAGCCAGCGCTCCCAGGGCAGGTAATCGGAAATCGGCTGCCCAAAAGGGATCCAGGGGCGTCGGTAGGGCCCCCGTTCATCTCGCCAGTAATAGTCCGACTTGGCCGTGCCCACAAAGACGTAGGGGATCCCGCTCCACCACGCCATCAGCAAGGGCACAATATCCCCCACGGCCAGCACCAGGTTCCTCTGGGCTGCCGCCCGCCGAACCAACGCCAATTGCCGCCCCGTCAGCCCCAGCAAACCGGCCCGCAAATCCCGCCACAACTGCCGCCAATCCTGATAAATAAACCCCCCCGACGGCATCACCTGGGCAATGGGCAGCAGGGGGATCCCTTGGCGTTGGTAGGCTGTCCCTTCTCCCACAATCGGCAAGGCTTGCACCGGGATCCCCAGTTGGACTAGGGCAACAGCAAGGCGACTGCCCACCTCATCTTCCCCGTGTCCATTGCTCAGACACAGCACCTGCGGTGGATTCGTTGGATTCCATTGGGTTTCCACAGCTTGCCGTAGGCGCAATCTGGGCTGAATCAAGAGGGATCCCCCAGCTCACCAGAAATCTCCTCATAGAATAGAGCCAATCCAAGAGGGGAACCCGGGAGATGATCCGAAATGAGCGACAACGAGCCGAGCTTATTGCAGCGGTAGAAGCCCTTCAGCTGGAAGGCCCCTACTTTATAGAAGAGCGCCTCGCCCGCCATCGCGGCCCTTTCTTGCGGGCAGTGAAAGATGTGCCTGTAGGGGGAACTTGGTGGGAGATCCGCTACTTTCCCGCCTGCGAGCGCTATGCTTGGGCCTACTTGCCGGAAGGGGCCGGCCCACGGGCCTTCGCCTGGGGACACACGCCGCAGCAAGCCTTTCTTAACGCCTTATGGCATCACCCTCTTTCTCCTCAGGGCCAAGGACAGCCTCAGGGAAACCATTCCGATTTACAGTGAATTGACTACTCTCCACCATACTGACTTGCTTCCGGCTAAGGGTAGGACGGGGCTTTAGGCGCATTTTTTTGGTAAAAATTAAGCAACTCTCTTCCCACGTATAGGGAACATGAAACCCCAGGCCGTCGCCCGTATTCTGGATGCCAACCTCGATCGAGCTCGTGAAGGACTACGGGTATTGGAAGAATGGTTTCGTTTCGGCCTGGAAGAGGGAGAGCTCTCTGCCGAATGCAAGGCCATGCGCCAAGCCCTAGCCCGCTGGCACAGCGATCCCCTGCGTTTGGCCCGCGATACCCCCGCCGATCCAGGCACCCAGATCTCCCACCCCCAAGAGGAGCAACGGCGGGATCTCCGCCACCTCTTGCAAGCCAATTGCAGCCGTGTGCAAGAAGCCCTGCGGGTGTTAGAAGAATACGGCAAGTTGGCCGAATCCCACCACTGGGTGGCCCCTGGCCTGGCCAAGCTGGCCAAAGACATGCGCTATCGGCTCTACGTCTTGGAAAGTGAACTGCTGGGCGGATCCCTGCGGCAGCGTCTCCTGGCAGCCCATCTTTATTTGGTGACCAGCCCTGTGCCCCACTGGCTAGAGGTGGTGGAAAAATCCCTGCGGGGCGGGGTGACCCTGGTGCAATATCGCCGCAAAAACCTTCCCGACGGCGAGATGCTTCGGGATCTCAAGCAGTTGCGGCAACTGTGCAACCGCTACCAGGCGCTGATGATCGTCAACGACCGGGTGGACTTGGCTCTGGTCAGCCAGGCAGATGGGGTTCACCTGGGCCAGACGGATCTGCCGGTCGCCCAAGCTCGGCACCTCCTGGGATCCCAGCGGCTCATTGGCCTGTCCACCACCAACGCCGAAGAGCTGGCCCAAGCCCTGAACAGCGACGTGGACTACATTGGCGTCGGCCCCGTTTACCCCACCCCCACCAAAGCGGAGAAACCCCCTGCCGGCCTGGAGTACGTGCGCCTGGCTGCCGAGAAAGCCCACCTGCCCTGGTTTGCCATCGGCGGCATCGATCCCCACAACCTGCCCGAGGTGCGTCGAGCTGGGGCCACCCGTGTAGCTGTGGTGCGGGCTTTGATGGAAGCTGCCGATCCCACCCAGACAGCCCGCACCATGCTGGCCGAACTGCAAGGGATCCCTGCCCTATCCTAAAGATCAACCGTGAAGCTCAACCGTGAGCATTTTGCTGCTTATTGGCTGTTCCAATCCAAATGGTTTCTGAACAAGTGAGAGGAAGATGAAGTAAGGATGTTCTAAACTCCAGAGGCGATGACAGAAGCCGCAAGAAAAACAAATCCAGACAGCAGGGATCCTGCCCTGGTCGAGATCCCGGCGGAGCTGCAAGCAGGGCTGGTGACAGAGCTGGATTTGATGATCCGGGCCCGCTACCCCCTGGTTTACTTGGTCTCTCCAGAAGAAGAGCCTGCCGATGCCGTGCTAACCCAAGTAGCCAGACGGACAGACCCACCGCGGCAATTGTTGTTCTGGGACTTGGTGCGGGGCTGGCAAGATACAGGCGAGGATCGGGGCTCCATCATGGCGGCACTGGGGCGGGTGTGGCGCTCTGCCCCCAACGAGGACACCCTGTTTGTGCTGCGGGATCTGCACTTTGTGTTGCGCAACGCCAGCAGCGACAAAAACGCTCCCATCATCCGGGAGCTGAAAAACCTCAGCCGCGAGCTCAAGCGCACCCGCAAGATGCTGATCCTGCTCAGCCACACCCTGGAAGTGCCCAGCGACCTGGCAGAGGAGGTCACCGTCGTCGATATTCCCTTGCCCAATAGCGAAGAGATCAGCCGCCTCATCCAGCTCTACGTGGCCCCAGATAAACTCAAGCTCACCCCTCTGGCCCGCGAGCAACTGGTCAAAGCTTGTCAGGGACTGAGCCGAGAACGTATCCGCCGCGTTTTGGCCCGCGCTTTGGCCGCCAAGCAGGAGGTCAATGAAGCCGATATCGACCTGGTGCTAGAGGAGAAAAAGCAGGCCATCCGCCAAACCGGCATCCTGGAGTTTTTCACCGCCCGCGAGACCCTCAAAAGTGTGGGGGGCCTGGATAACCTCAAGGCCTGGGTGCGAGTGCGGCAAGAAGCCTTTACCGAAGAGGCGCGGCGCTATGGCCTGCCCAACCCCAAAGGCGTGCTGCTGGTCGGGATCCAGGGCACCGGCAAATCCCTCTCCGCCAAGACCATCGCCAATGAGTGGCGGCTGCCCCTGCTGAGATTGGATGCCGGGCGGCTGTTTGCCGGCATCGTCGGCGAGTCGGAAAGCCGGGTGCGGCAGATGATCCAACTGGCGGAGGCGATGGCCCCCTGCGTGCTTTGGATCGACGAGATCGACAAAGCCTTTGGCAACATCACCAGCAGTGCCGATGGAGATTCTGGTACCAGCCGCCGGGTGTTTGGCAGCCTGATTACCTGGATGCAGGAGAAGACCAGCCCCGTTTTCATTGTGGCCACTGCCAACAACGTGCCGCTGCTGCCGCCGGAGCTGTTGCGCAAGGGCCGCTTTGACGAGATTTTCTTCTTGAACCTGCCCACCCAGGCTGAGCGCAAAGAGATCTTCCGGGTGCATTTGCAGCGGTTGCGCCCCAGCCGCCTGCGGGAGTTCGACCTGGAAGCTTTGGCAGCCGCAGCTCAGGATTTCAGCGGGGCCGAGATCGAGCAAGCCATTGTAGATGCCATGTACAACGCCTTTGGGGGCAGTGGCAGCGGCGCCCGGCGGGACTTTACCCAAGAGGATATCCTGCAGGCCATCCGCGAAACCGTGCCTTTGGCCTCGATTGCCCGCGACCAAATCGAGAGTCTTAAGTGCTGGGCTGCTCAGGCGGGCGCGAGAACGGCCTCTCAAGATGCCCAGGTGCTGCAGGAGATGAAGCAGTGTTTTGCCTCTTCTTGAGATTCAGAATGGGTGAAATCCACCTCCCAGCCCAAATAAAGCAGCTAGTATGCCAATACCTACAGCAACTCCAGCCGCTATCTTCAAGTTTTCTTCTAGGCTTTTAGCATCTGCCTTTTCCTTCATTGCAGTTAGCAAAAATAGCTGATCCTCCCCACTCAGCCCACTTATAAAATGGGGATATAGATTCGATAGGGACAGCTTTAAAATGATCGATCCTACTTCTACAGTGAAGCTCAAGCTGGGAAAGCTTCGAGTTCCTATCTTTCTCTATCTGGGCTATTACTGATTTTGCCTCTTCCTGTAGCTTCTTAGCGCTCTCAACTTGCGACTTGCTATATCCTTTATCAAAAGTGGCCATAAAAAGACTAATAACCGAGATTAGAAAGAGCACAAGCCCGATTGAGCTACTTAAGGCACCAATGAACAAGCTCAGGACTAAAAGCGAGAGGGCACCCAGTATAGTGTCACTTTTGGTGGCAAAGGTATGATCAACTTTAGCTTCCTCTTGTTTTATTCCGATAGAGATCAAGTTTCTCCTTAACTCAGACTTAACTTGCTCTACTCTTTGGTTATAGTTGGCCTCGATGTTTTTCTTACGACGTTCTATCTCTTCTGCAGCTTCCTTTATCTTGTCGAAGTCAAAGGGCCAAGGTTTGCCATCTTGTGTGCTGTAACCGCGTTCTGCTTTTAAGTCTTGGTCATACTCGCTCCCTTTTGTGGGCGAAGTCTGGGAAAGCCTTTGGGAGTCATAGGCTTTTCGCTTCGCAGGATCGCTCAGGACCGAGTATGCTTCCTGAATAGACTTAAACTTTTCCTCAATGTACTGCCGCCCCTTAACAGGTGTATCTGGGTGAAGTTTATCGGGATGGTATTCTTTGGCAAGCCGCCTGTAGCTCTCTTTAATTTCTTCTAGAGTTGCATTGGGCTGTAATTCCAGCTCGCGGTAAAGGTCTTTCATGGGAGGATCCCGAGCAGGGGGCCTTGTGCCAGCTACTTTGATGCGGGGATCCTATTCCCTGAGGGGAAGCCTTGCAAAGTGCTACTCAATACCTAGACTCTTTTTTAAGCCTATTTTAGGGATCGGACAGCTCCAGCCAAGCAGCCCTTGGCTCCTCCCTCAGTAGATGCTTTTTCAAGGCCCAACGTCCAGAAAGGCGGGGTTATGAGCAAGCTGCTGCGGCTTGCCGCGCCAAGACCCACTCCACCAGGGTGCGCACCCCATAACCGGTGGCCCCTTTGTTGTTGTAGCCTGCATCCTTCTCTGTCCAAACGGGGCCTGCTATATCCAGGTGGGCCCAAGGGGTTTTCTCCACAAACTGCTTCAGGAACAGGGCAGCGGTGATGGATCCCCCTGAGCGGGGACCGGTGTTTTTCATGTCGGCCACAATGGAGCTGAGACCCTCGAAGTAGCCTTCCTCCAGCGGCAGGCGCCAGATTTTTTCGCCGGAAAGATTGGCAGCCTGCTGTAGCTCCTGGGCCAGCGTCTCATCTGGGGTGAACAAGCCGGCAATTTCTTCCCCCAGAGCAATCACACAAGCACCGGTCAGGGTAGCCAGATCGAGGATGGCATCAACGCCCAGCCTTTCCGCAAACACCAGGGCATCTGCCAAGGTGAGGCGGCCTTCTGCATCGGTGTTGTTGACCTCAATGGTCTTCTGGTTAGAAGCGGTGAGGATATCCCCTGGGTGGATGGCATGGCCGCTGATCATGTTTTCCGTGGCAGCGACGATGAAGTGCAGCTCCACTTGCGGCTTGAGGGCGGCTAGGGCCCGTGCAGCTCCCAAAACTGCCGCTGCTCCCCCCATGTCGGTTTTCATCATGGCGATGCTGCGGGAGTCGGTTTTGATGTTCAGCCCACCGGAATCAAAGGTCAGCCCCTTGCCCACCAGGGCCAATTTGGTGACGGGATCCCCTTGTGGCGGCTTGTAGGTGAGGTGAATGAACTGGGGCGGCAGGTCAGAGGCTTTGGCCACACCCAAAAAAGCCCCCATCCCCAGAGCCTCGCATTCTTCCTGTCCCAAAATCTCCACCTCTAGACCATATTCCTGGGCCAGTTGGCGGGCGGTATCGGCCAGGGCAAGAGGAGTAACAATGTTGGCGGGGGCAGCCACCAATTCCCGAGCCAAGATGGTTCCTGCGGCCATCTCAATGGCCCGCCGCAGCGCGGCCTCGTAGTCAGAACGGGCCTGGGCCAGCCCCGGCACCAAAAGGGTTACTTCCTGCACAGAAAAGCTGTTTTCCTCTTCCCCTTTGGCTGAGGATTTGAACCGATTGTCCCGGTGCGCCACCAGTAGGCAGGCTTCGGCCACCGCCTGAACCACGCGCACCCGATCCAACCCCGTCTCCGGCAAAGACAGCATCACCTGCTTGGCTTTTAGGCTGTGAGCCTGGCGCAGGCCGTTGGCTGTGGCCCGTCGTAGGGCTTCTAGCGTTAGGGCGGCGGGATCCCCCAACCCCACCAACACCAGTTTGCGGATCTCTCCTGTCAGGCGCAGGGCAACACTGCTATTCGGCTTCCCCTGAAACCCCTGCTCCTGAACGGTTTCCGCCACCAGCCCTGACCACGCCTTTTCATCCCAAGAGGCGATCTCAGGGGGCAGAGGAAAGCGGCCATTCCCGCCGGAAGCGGCAAAGCAATAGACCAGGGCACATTCCCCTTGAGTGAGTGGCGGCTCGCTAAGATGAAGCTGCATGAGAAACCCTTGACCAAGCTGTTGACAGCAGATCCTCAGTCTATCTAATTTTGCCGGCTCTTAGGGCAAGGGATCCCCCCTCTAGTGGGCGGGCCGGAAGATCCCGAAGCAGGAAGTGTAGCCGTGTAAAAAGGTGGATCCCCCAACGGGGCCGATCTCACCATTGCAAAAGAACCCCCCCAAGGGCAGCTCTCCAAGCAATTCCCGAAACCGTTGCGAGTCAAAATCGGGAGTGCCGTACAGGCCCTTGCCTCGCCCCAAACAGGAGAACATCAACGCCCCACAAGGCTCCGGCCTCGGTTGAGAGGGGCTTTGCCTCAAGTTGCGCTCGGCACAATAGCGGCTGAGGGCCCAACGCAGATCTTCTGCCGAAGTCTGGGCATCCCGCAGATGAAATTGCACCGTCTGGCCAGGGCGCACCTGATCCCCGATGGCCAGCGCCCCCACGCGCGGATCAACGCCCAAGATTACGCGAATGAGGAAATCTCCCGGCGTCGGCTCCGACTTGAACTCATCCATCAGCAGGCCGATGAAGAGAGAGTGGCGGGCCAATCGCTGATCCACGGGACTGAGCCGCTCTGCCAAGTCCTGCAAAACCGCTAGAGGAGGGCGACCCTCCAAGCCAAGAATCACATTCCCCTCTGCTTCCGTCACCCGCAAGGGATCCCCAATGGGGCGACACCCCTGGGCCACCACTGCATCCAGCACCACATTGCCGTAGAGCGCTAGCCCCACTGTGCCCTCTCGATACAGCTCCCGCCGAGGTGTGAGGGTACGCGCATCCAGCAAAAACAGAGCATTGCCCCGAGGGCCGCGGCCCCCACTGGCCAATCCCCCCACTTTGACGGATCCCGGATAGGCGAAATCCAACCCCTGCAGCAACTCTGAGATGCCAGAGGAAAATCCATCGGCCAAGAGCAGAAAATGAGGCTTGCTCTGCGGCGAAACCCCAACACAATCGATCCAGGCAGAAGGAGCCGCATCCAAGTCCGGCAATTGGTTCCCCCGCAGATGAAAAGGATGCAGCACCACCTCCGGCATGACCGCCAAAGACAAGGAGAGAGCCGGGCCATCCTCAATTTCATGCCCGCCACCCACAATGCCACCCCCGGAGCAGCCGATCAAAACGTCCACCTCCAGCAGCTCCGACAGCAACGGCAACACCCGGATGTATTCGCTGGCAAAGGCCGCCGACACAAACAAAACCCCCAAGTTGGGCCGCAGAGGCTGAGAGGGGACATACCCCGTCAGCAGCCCCGGCAACCCACCGGATCCCACCGTCTGCACCTGCCGACTCAAGGCACTTTTCAGCTGGGCCGCCTGAAGCTTGGCCTTGGCTTCCTCCACCACCTGCCGCAGAGCCGCTTCTAGGGAAGGGAGCTGGGAGAGCGCGTTCACCCACTGCATCGGCGTGTTCCTACGGTCTGGAGTTTGCTGTTTTTAGGCTAGCAATTTATGGCCAGGCTGGCTGTTCTGTGTAGTCTCGCTTTGGGACAGGATCAGGGCAGATAGGGCCGGGGATCCACAGGCGCGCCCCCGCCGGGGCGGACTTCAAAGTGCAGATGCGGCCCTGTGCTCCAGCCAGTGCTGCCGCGGCTCATGATTGTCTGCCCCTGCTGCACGTACTGGCCTGTGGAAACGTAAATCTGATGGCCGTGGGCATAGCGAGTAACAATTCCGTTGGGATGGCGGATATCCACCCGATTGCCGTAGCCATCCCCGCCATTCCCCGCAAAGATCACCACTCCCTCCTGAACGGCTACAATGGGGGATCCCACGGGGCCAGGAATATCTACCCCTGCATGAAGGCGACCGCGACGGTAGCCAAAGCCAGAGGTGATTTGCCCGGAGACCGGCCAGACAAACCCACTGCTGCGGGCCTGAGGAGGAGCTGGAGGAGGCGCTGGCGGCGCTGGCCGAGCTTGTGGCTGGCTCTGAGCTCGTCGGGCAGGAGCAGGGGTGGGCTGCGTACCCGGCGCCGGAATCGTAAGGCGTTGGCCAATGCGCAGCCAGTGGGGATTGCGCAAGTTGTTGGCTTGAATAATGGATCGCTGAGTTACCCCATAGCGGGCGGCGATCCGTTCGATGGTGTCACCGGCTCCAACCGTGTGGGTCAGGGATCCACCGGCCAAGAGGGCTTGCCGTTCTTGTTCCATCTGCTGGGCCCGGCGTTGCTGCTCGGCCTGTAATCGGGCTTGGGCTTCGGCTTGGCGTTGGGCTTCCTCCTCTTGCTGGCGGCGCTCTTCCTCTTCGCGAGCTTTCTGGGCAGCGATCATCTCCTTCTGACGCTGGATCAACTCGCCCACATCGCCGGGGATGAGCAGGCGTTGGCCAATGCGCAGATATTCCGGGCGATCCAGAGGAGTCGCTTCGATAATCCGCTGCTGGGGAACTCGGTAGCGGTTGGCAATGTCCTCCAGTGTGTCTCCCTGCTTGACGGTGTAGATCAATCCCGGCTGGCTGGGGATGAGGAGAACTTGCCCCGGCTTCAGCTCAGTACTGGCCTGAATACCATTGGAGACGGTGATGGCAGCCGCGTCGAGCTGATACATCTGGGTCAGTTGCCAGAGGGTTTCCCCCGGCTGAATTTCATGCTCCAGAATGCCTCTGGGCCCTTCTCCTGTCGGGATTCGCCCTTCTGCGAAGGCTTGGCGCAGCTGCTCCTTTTTCCGCTCGTAGTTTTGCTGCAGAGCGCCAGATAGCGTATGCACAGAGGGTGGGATCGGCTCTACCGCCGGAGACAGGGGGCGATTCAACTGTCGCTGCTGTAGGGTAGCGACTCCGGCCAAGCCCAGCATCAGCAAAAGACCAGTGGCCCAAGCCGGATATCCCCGACGCGCAGGAGCAGAATCCCCCGGCTCTGGATGGGCTGTCTCAGGCTCGGTTGGGCACCTGGGGGTGGCCGGCAGCTGCTCTTCCCCAGCTTCTGCGCAGGGATCCGCCTCCAGCTTCAGAAGCCATACCAGGCCCGTTAAGCTGAGAGAGAGGGCCAAACCAACCCATCTTGGCTTCGACCGCCCAGAGAGAGGGGCTGGAGCCCACTCCAGAAGATAGGCTTCCTCGGCAGATGAATCCGCAGAAGTCCAGGACTGTTCTGAAGGGATCCCTGCCGAGCCCTTTGGGGGTGGGGGGGAAAGGGTGCTCACGGCAGCACCGCGGAAATCCAGCTCCCCGTTTTGGGGATTGGGGAAAGTGGGTTTTAAAGGCATCCTCACACCAACAGGCTGACACTAGAGTGCAAGAGAAGAAGATGTCAAAATGAGGGGCACAAGCCCCTTGGCACCGAGCACCCCTGGGGTGACTCAAGCCGGAGTGGAGTTCGCTAATGAACAGGCTGACTCGCACTCAGGTTAGAGTACCGTAGTTAACAAATCTAGACAAGTCTTGGCAGGTAATTTCAGCCACAATGCTTGCCTCACAATGGTTCCAGCCCTTGGCTCGTTGAGATTTTGTCGAGCCTCATCCGATTCAAGACAAAGTGCGCCATCGTCTTTTTTTGGAAGACAAAGCCTGTTTTGCTGTAGCTGAAACTACAAACTAGGGATACCCATGGATTTGGTTGTCTATAACACATTGACTCGCCGCAAGGAAGTGTTTCAGCCGCTGGCAGCAGGTGGATCTCAATCCGTTTCCGTCGGCAATTCCCAGGGATCTGCAGCTCCAGTTGCGGAGGAGAAGCCCCTGGTGCGGATGTATGTCTGTGGTGTAACGGTTTACGACCTCTGCCACCTCGGCCATGCGCGTACCTACGTGGTTTGGGACATGGTGCGTCGCTACTTGGAGTGGCGCGGCTACCGAGTGAAGTATGTGCAGAATTTTACCGATGTGGACGACAAGATCCTCAAGCGGGCGTTGGAACGTGGCGAATCCATGCAAGCGGTGGCGGAGCGCTTCATCGCCGAATATTTCCAGGACATGGATCGCCTGAACATCAAGCGGGCCGATCTCTACCCGAGGGCAACGCAATCGCTGCAAGCCATGTTCCAGTTGATCCAATCTTTGGAGCTCAAAGGCTTTGCCTACCGGGTACGGGATCCGATTCGACACCAGACCGACCCGTCTTCCCTCCTGCAAGCGGGACACCAGCCAGAGACCCCCGCCTCTGTTCAGTACTCTGTTTACTACTCTGTCCGCAAGTTCCCGGATTACGGCCAGCTATCCGGTCGAAAACTGGAGGAGATGGAGGCGGGAGCCAGTGGCCGGGTAGGAGAAGAAGGAGCTGAGAAACAGGATCCCTTCGACTTTGCCCTTTGGAAAGCGGCCCCCCCTTCTGAGCCGGGGTTTGCCTCCCCTTGGGGTTGGGGGCGACCGGGCTGGCACATCGAATGTTCCGCCATGGTGCGGGAGACCCTGGGAGATCACATCGACATTCACGCCGGCGGGGCAGATTTGATTTTCCCCCACCACGAAAATGAGCTGGCCCAATCGGAGCCAATCACCGGCAAGCCGATGGCCAAGTACTGGATGCACAACGGTTTTCTCAACATCAACGGCGAGAAAATGTCCAAATCTTTGGGCAACTTCACCACCCTGCGACAGGCCCTCGCCGTCTATCACCCCATGGCCTTGCGGCTGTTTCTGTTGCAGACCCACTACCGTAGCCCCATAGATCTCACCGAGGCAGCCATGCAGGCGGCTAGCCGTGGCTGGGAAACCCTCCAGAAAGGGATCCACTGTGCCCAGCACTTCTGCAAAGAAGAAAAGGGATCCCCTGATGCTGAGGCCATGCAAGCCTTTCAAGCTGCTATGGACAATGATTTTGGCACCCCTGAAGCGCTGGCTATCGCCTTTGAATTGGCCAAAGAACTCACCCGCGAACACAACCTGTTCACCCATCAAGGCCAAACCCATCTGGAGCCCCAGGCCCTCAAACAAAAAAGCGCTGCCTTGCTGGAGATTTTGGCTACTTTGGGATTCTGTTGGCCCTCATTCTCTGAATTCGAGGGATCCAAAGAAGCAGCTACAAATGGGGAACTTAACTTTAAAAAAATCGAGGAGCTGATCGCGCAGCGCTCGGCAGCCCGCAAGGCCAAAAACTTTGCCGAAGCCGATCGCATTCGGGATCAGTTGAAAGCCTTCGGCATCACCCTCATCGATCAAAAAGATGGCACCACCCGTTGGCTGCGAGAATAGGGGTTGAGGAGCATTCCTCGGGCTCATTCAAAATGGATGTGGCTGTAACCTAGGGGCTCAGAGGGGCAAAGTGCTTCTCCCTTCGTTTGGGTTGCTGGAAAAGTTCGGCTAGAGTCAGATCAGTGACTGTGTCAACGTCTCGGCGGATCCCCATGCTCTCTCTGGCTGCAACTGAACCGCATCTGAGTCCCATCGATCTGGATTGCCTGCTCACCCCTGAGATTCAGCGGCCAGCCCGCTACTTGGGCAAAGAGTTTGGCGCCGTCCACCGTCCTTGGGATTCGGCACGGGTGCGTTGGGTGCTGAGCTATCCAGAGTTGTACGAGGTGGGAGCTTCCAACCTAGGCCACCTCATCCTCTACAACATCCTCAACGCCCAGCCGGATCAACTGTGTGACCGCACCTACTTGCCAGGCCCGGATCTGGCGGCCCGCCTGCGGCAGTTGGGGATCCCCCTCTTTGCCGTGGAATCCCGCCGTCCTCTGCGCGCTTTCCATATCATTGGCTTCAGCCTGGCTTACGAGCTGGGGGGCACCAACATCCTGGAGATGCTGGACCTAGCCGGGATCCCGCTCAAGTGGTGGGAACGGCAACCCTTCACCCCGGAAGAGTGCCCTCTGATCTTTGCCGGTGGGCCAACCGCCACCTCCAACCCGGAGCCCTTTGCCGACTTTTTCGATTTCTTCGTCTTCGGAGATGGGGAAGAGGTGCTGCCGGAAATTGGCCAAGTGCTGGCCGGATCCCTGTCCAAGCCCCGCCGAGAGGTCTTGCTGGAGCTGGCCCAGGTGCCGGGGGTGTACGTGCCCCAGTTTTACGAGGGGATCCCGCCTCGACCCATTGTGCCTGGGGTGCCGGAGCGCGTCCGCCGTCGGGTGGCCCTGCCTCAACCCCAATACTCCGTCGGCCTGGTGCCTTTGGTGGAAACCGTCCACGACCGCCTGGTGATGGAAGTGCGGCGGGGCTGCACACGGGGCTGCCGATTTTGCCAGCCGGGAATGCTTACCCGCCCAGCGCGGGATGTGGATCCGGAAGCAGTGGTGGAGGCTGTGGTGCAGGGCTTGCGGAGAACAGGTTACAACGAATTTTCCCTCTCTTCTCTCAGTTGCTCCGACTACCTTTCCCTGCCGGCGGTGGGAGCGGAGCTGCACAACCGTCTGCTCGGGGAGCACGTCGCCCTTTCCCTGCCCAGCCAGCGGGTGGATCGCTTTGATGAGCAAATTGCCGCCATCATGAAGGGATCCCGCCGCTCCGGCCTCACCTTTGCCCCCGAAGCTGGCACGCAACGGCTGCGGGACATCATCAACAAGGGCCTCACCGATGCCGACTTGATTCGCGGCATTCGCACCGCCGTCCAAGAGGGCTGGGACAAAATTAAGCTCTATTTCATGATTGGCCTGCCCGGCGAGACCGACGCCGATGTCCTGGGGATCGCCCGCACCGTCGAGATGCTGCAGCGAGAATGTGCAGCCCTGGGTCGCAAGCGGGTGGAGTTTACCCTCACCCTCTCCAACTTCACTCCCAAGCCCCACACCCCCTTCCAGTGGCACCGGGTGGACTACGCCGACGTGCAGCGCAAGCAAACCCTGCTGCAGAAAGAGCTGCGGCGGCTGCGGGGAGTCAAGGCCCACTTCACCGATATCCGCTTCAGCATCCTGGAAGACTTCATCGGCAAAGGGGATCGCTCCCTGGGACAGATGATCGAGCGGGCCTGGCGGGCTGGGGCCGGCATGGACGCCTGGTGGGAAAACATCGACGCCGCCTACGCTGCCTGGGTGAGGGCCTACTGCGGCGAAGAGGTGGATCCTGCCGCCGATCCGGTCGCCCTCTGCGCCCATCTCCCCATCCGCGAACTGGGCCTGGAGGATCCCTTGCCCTGGGATCACATCGATACCGGCATCGACAAAAAATGGCTGCAAAAAGACTACCGCCGCGCCCTGGAAGCCCTCACCGTGGAAGACTGCTCCTTCGAGGGCTGCTCCGCCTGCGGCATCTGCGGCCCCGGCTTCGGCCACAACATCGTCATTCCCCCTCCGCCCGTCCCGCCCCTGCAGAGCAAACCCACCCCCACCCCGGATCCCCTGGAGCCGGAGCCACCTGCCCAGCGTTTCCGCATCACCTACGGCAAAACCGGGGATCTGCGCTGGCTGGGCCACCTGGATCTCATGCGCCTGTGGGAACGGGCCTGTCGGCGAGCGGGGTTACCTCTGGCCTTCAGCGGCGGCTACCACCCCATGCCCCGCCTGGCCAACGCCAACGCTCTGCCCATCGGCCAGGAAGGCTATGGCGAAATCCTGGATCTGGAGCTGCTGGATCGGCCTGAAGGTCCTCTGA
The DNA here is from genome assembly GCF_047461835.1 of Synechococcus sp. R60.1. Taxonomy (NCBI): domain Bacteria; kingdom Bacillati; phylum Cyanobacteriota; class Cyanophyceae; order Synechococcales; family Synechococcaceae; genus Synechococcus; species Synechococcus sp. R60.1. Next base: position 20,899 of record NZ_JANSIA010000045.1, read on the forward strand.
CGCCTGAGAAACTGCGCGCCCTTCTGAGCGAACAGCTGCCCCCGGAGATCCCCATCCAAGCCGTCCAAGAAATTAGCCTTCGGGATCCCTCTGCCACCGCAGCCGTTTACGCCGCCGAATATCAGCTTACGGTGAGCTGCGAGTTGCCCAAAGCCATTTGCGTCAGCGGGATGGAGTCCTCTTGGCCTGCCTGGGTTACCCAGATTCTGGATGCGCAGGAAATCTGGATTGAAAAAACCTCCAAGTCTGGCAAGTCCTCTCCCTTCAATGCCCGCGCCCTGCTTTACTACCTAGAGTTTCAGGGCCTGACCCCCGAGGGCAGCGCTTGCCTCCTTTACCGGGGCAGTTGCCGCAACGACGGTGCCTACCTGCGGCCCACCCATCTGGTTCAAATGGCCGAGTCATTGGGGTTGCCCCACTGGACACTACAGACGGCAAAGCGGCTGCGCCTGTTGTGGGAGCATGACTCTAGTCAATAATAAGCTCAACTATACTGAAAATAATGTATAATATGTTCAGTACGGATTACTACC
>NZ_JANSIA010000046.1:0-21325 GCF_047461835.1 Synechococcus sp. R60.1
CCCTGCCGCCGCCAGTTCCACTCCCGCAGATAAGGCAACTTCACCGAGAGAATCACCGCCTGCAGCGCATCCAAACGACTGTTGAGACCCAAATGCTCGTGGTGGTACGGACGGGTCTGCCCATGCTCCCTGAGAGCCCGCACCCGACTGGCCAGTTGGGGATCCCGCGTCACCACCGCCCCCCCATCCCCAGCCGCACCCAGATTCTTGCTGGGAAAAAAGCTGAAGCAGCCCACCTCCCCCCAAGTGCCCACCGGCCTGCCCCCCCAGCAGGCCCCCACCGCCTGGGCACAATCTTCCACCACCGCCAAGCCGTGCCGCCGGGCAATAGCCAGAATCTGGGTCATGTTGGCCGCCTGCCCAAACAAATGCACCACCACCACCGCCTTGGTGCGGCAGGAGATGCTCCTTTCCAGCAGCTGCGGATCCAGGTTAAAGGTGCACGGATCCACATCCACAAACACCGGACGCGCCCCCACCCGGCTGATGGCGGCAGCCGAGGCAAAAAAACTAAAGGCACTGGTGAGCACCTCATCCCCCGCCTGGATGCCCAAAGCCTGCAAAGCCAACACCAAGGCATCGGTGCCGGAATTGCAGCCGACGGCCTCCAAAGAGCCACCCCCCAAAAACTGGGCAAACTGCTCCTCAAAGCGCTGCACCGCCGCCCCGCCGATGTACTGGCCAGAGGCCAGCAGCGCTTCCAGCTGCGGCTGCAACAGCCCGGCCAAAGCGCGGTACTGCCCCGTCAAATCCAGCAGCGGAATCGGCTCCTCCGTCATGGTGCTGCCTTTGGAGAAGGTGGCGGCCACAGCCCATCATCGCGGATGAGAGCCTGGGTAGACAACGCTCTGGGCCAGCAGGGGGCTGGAACCGGTCTGCCCAGCCTGTCCTGAAGGTCTGCAATCTGAGATAGAGTAAGCGCGGGATGTCCTGAGCCAGGGATCCCTGGATACAGCTTTCTACAGGATGCTTTATGCAGGCGGTTTCTCCAGCAGCTAAAGCCCCTTTGGCACCTCGGATTCTGGCTTTGGTGCCGGGCGGGATTGGTGACCAGATTTTGTTTTTCCCCGCCCTGGCCAGTTTGCGGCAGCGCTTTCCTGAGGCGGAGCTGGAGGTGCTGGTGGAGCCGCGGGCGGCGGCTGCCTACGAGGTTTGTCCTTCGGTGAGTCGGGTGCTGACTTTTCCGTTCAAAGAACAGCTGTCGTTGGGGGATCTCAGCGACCTGCTGGGGCGCATTCGGGAGCGGCAGTATGACGGGGTGCTGAGCCTGGGCCGAAGCTTGGGGGTCAAGCTGTTGTTGTGGCTGACCGGCATTCCCAAGCGGGTGGGCTATGCGCCGCCGGGGCCGGGGCGACCTTGGCTGACCGACCCGGTGCCCCTGAAGCCGGCCCAGTATGCGGCCCAGATGTACCACGACCTGGTGCAGGGGTTTGGCATTGCTGCGCCGGCGGGGTTGCCCCAGATTCGTCTGAAAAAAGCAGACCTGGAGTGGGCAGAGCAGGAACGCAAGCGCCTTTTGGGGGATGCCGCTCAAGATTATGTGCTGTTGCATCCGGGGGCCAGCCAGCTGTCGCAGGAGAAGGGAATTCAGAAGATCTATCCCTCTGCCAACTGGGTCAAGGTCATCAAGGGTTTTCGGGAGCAGCGGCCGGAGCTGCCGTTGGTGCTGGTGGTGGGGCCAGAGGATGAGCAGCTGGCGGAGGGCTTTCTGGCGCAACTGCCGGAGCTGCCGGTGAGCCGTCCTGTCCGGCTGGGGCAGCTGGCGGCCTTGATTGGGGGGGCAACGCTGCTGTTGTGCGCCGATAGCGCTCCCATGCATTTGGCGGTGGCGGTGCAGACGCCGCTGGTGGCGTTGTTTGGGCCCACCGACCCGCTGCGGTTGCTGCCTTCAGAGGGGCCGTTTCGGGCGGTCAAGGGGGCCGATGGGAAGGTGGAGTCGATTGCCCCCGAGCAAATTCTGCAGGTGATCTTTCCGGCCTAGAGCCAAGGTTTTCGTGGCAGCAACCCAGTCCAGTTTCTCTGCAGGCGGACCGAGAAGCCTTCTAGCCTGGGAGATGTGTCCCTGTCTGCTTTTAGCCAGCGGGAGAGCTTGCTTTGTCACCTTGGCTCTCCTAGGCTTGCTGGCGAGCGACCGTAAGGCAGTCAGCATTGCTGTTGACCGGGGGAACTTCTGCCCTCTTGGGGGAAAAGGGCTGGGGAAGTAGGGGATTCTCATGCGGACGAAGGGACTTGAACCCTTACGCCTTGCGGCACTAGATCCTAAGTCTAGCGCGTCTGCCGTTCCGCCACGTCCGCAAAACCTGCATGACCCAACTGGTTACCTGCGCCAGCATTCCAGTTGGAGCCCGCCCACCTATGCTAACCCAAGCCGGCTCTGGCTAACCCGGCAGCTGGGCAACAGCAACCTTCAGATCATCTGTGGCGTCCAGAACCACCCAACCTTGCCCCACCGCCCGCTTCCACAGCTCAAAGTGGAGGTGCGGCCCAGTTACCGCTCCGGTTGCCCCCACATAGCCGATGACGGATCCCCGCTCTACCACTTCCCCCGGTGTTACAGCAACTTCGGACATGTGGCCATAGCGAGTGCGCCGACCGCCGGCATGCTCCAGCACAACGGTGATCCCTAGACCCCCCAGGGATCCCGAAGTGACCACCTTGCCGCTTAAAGAGGCCAAGATCGGCGTGCCCATGCTGGCCCCCAAATCCACTCCAGCATGAAACTCCGGCTCTCCGCGGATGGGGTGAATTCGCATGCCAAATCCAGAAGTAATCGGCACCGGGTGAGGTAGGGGGTAGAGCAGTCGTTCGTCACCTGCCGCCAGTTCAGGCAACCTTGGCGTTTGCGGTTCAGGAGCTTGGGGCTGGCTGGGATCCTCGATGCGAATCTCTTGGCCGGGGGCGAGAATGATGCGGCGACCGGAGCTGCGTTCCATCAGCACCACCGGCACCCCACCTTCAGGCTGAGCATGGGGAACCCGGTCATGGTTCTTCTGGGGCTCAATCACGATCTCGCGGCCCATGACCGTCTCTGTGCGGGTTTCTGCCTCAAGGGTCGCAGGGCTGCCCTCTCCCAGGGGAATGGCTCCATCCAGCAGCAGGGCTGCTGCCCCAGGCGTGTCTAGGGCCGGTTCCACCATGGGCGGCGGGGGCAAAGGGGTTGGTTGGGTTTGGGCCAGCAGAGCAGTGGGATAAAACCAGAGCAGAGCCAGCCCCAGCTTCAGCCAAAAGCGCAGCCGCCGAGCTCGGGGGGAGAAAAGGCGCGCTGCCATAACCAAAAGCTTCATCACCGAGTTCAACACAGGCCACATAAAAAACACAAGAGAAATTACAGGCTATCGCCCGCCGGCATGTGATAGCTCAAGCGAACTTGGTCGGGTGTAAGCGTCCGGATGGATTGCTGCTGTTGCAGATGTCGCTCCCCTTGTGTTTGTACTCGCACCCTTCCATCCTCGGCAAGGCCCAAGATCGTGAGGCTAGTCCCCCTTTCGAGCCATTGGACTTGCGGCTTGACCATCCAGGCTTCGTACTCTGAGCGAACGGGGGCAAATCCCCCTTGCAACCAGACGTGGAATCCCCGCTCCATCCCCTGCAGAACCCAGCCGGCAATCTCGGTGCGGTCGAGTGAGCGGTGCAGAGGGGATCCCAAAATTTGGGCTAAGGTGATTGCCCCAATGGGAACGGGGTTGTTGACATTCACCCCCACACCGGCCACCAACCCCAGCAGTTGCCCGCTCCCCCCAAAGCGGCTTTGCACCAGGATCCCCCCCAGCTTGAGCAGAGAATCCGGGCGCTGCTCGTCCACCACCACCAAATCATTGGGCCATTTCAGCCGCAGCGGGATCCCAAGGTTTTGCCGTAAACGGCCCGCAATGCCCCAGCCCAAGGCCAGGGTCAGTTCCAGCAGCGAGTAATGCAAAGGCGGGGATCCCAGCCAAACGGACAGGTATAGTCCCCCCGGCTCCGAGTGCCACACCCGCCCATGTTGACCTTGCCCAGCCCGTTGGCGGGTGCTGACCAAAACTGTGCCCACCGGCAGCGGCTGTGGGAACCGACGGCCCCAGTCCAAGAGCAGCCGATTGGTGGAATCGGTCACCGCCACTTGCAGCAGATGGCGGCCCCACCGGCCCGCCTGGGATCCCAGCCGCGAGGGAGAAAGCATCTCTACCCGGGATTAGCTCAACACAATGTCTTCCGCCGGACGCTGGGCCAGCCGCTTGAGGTTTTGGTAGCGCAACATGTCCAGCAGATCATTGCCCGAGCGCCCCTCCAGACGGGCCTCCACATGCAGCGCCTGCCCTAGGGCCTCCACCGCCTGCAGCCGCGGGATCCCGCGCAACACCAGGCGATCCACCGCATAGGCGTCAGCAGCCAACAGACGACGGTCATTGGTTTGGTCGCGGCGCAACTGCCAGAGGGCCAAGCCACTCAAACCACCCGAAACGGTTGCTCCCACGGGATCCTGTTGTACGGCCTCGAAGATCAAGCTCAACCCCCCCAGAGCTGCTATGGCCAGGTAAAAGTCGATCTGCCGCGACACCGCCCGACTGTAGTAGCCCACCTTGTGCAGGAACAGCCCCGCCCGCTGCAGGGGGGTAAATTGCCGCCACTCGTAGGGCTTGATGAACAGCCGCATCTGCCGTTCCCAGGGCATTTGCCGACGGCCTTTGATCACCACCGTTTGCCGTTCCGAGGCGGGCAAGATCTTCACACTCTCCCGCATACTGGCTGGCAGCAGATCCAACAGGCGCTCAATCTCCGCCTGATCCAGAACGTAGTTTTCGTAGCCGTAGTATTCCGAGTTCATGCCGGGCCTGCTCCTCAGCTTAGTCCCATCGCCTGACGCATCTCTCGCACCGCCCGATCCAGCCCCACCAGCACCGCTCGACTGATAATGCTGTGGCCGATGTTCAGCTCCTCCATGCCAGGGATCCGCGCCACCGGGCCGACATTCCAGTAGGTAAGACCATGTCCCGCATTCACCCGCAAGCCCAGTTGAAGGGCCTGTTGGCTGGCCTTTTCCAGGTGGTCAAGTTCCACCTGCCGCTGAGCTGCGGATGAGGCTTCTGCATAGCGCCCCGTGTGGAGCTCCACCCAGCGGGCTCCCACTTGGGCAGCAGCGGCAATTTGGGTCGGATCTGGGTCGATAAACAAGCTGACGGGAATGCCGGATCCCTGCAGTTGGCCGACCACATCCCTGAGGCGCGACACCTGCCCCGCCACATCCAACCCACCTTCGGTGGTGATTTCCTCCCGCCGCTCAGGAACCAAAGTGACGTAGTCAGGCTTAATCTCCAGGGCAATCGCCACCATCTCCTCGGTGGCTCCCATCTCCAGGTTGAGGTGGGTGCGCACGGTTTGCCGCAGCAGCCGCACATCCCGATCTTGAATGTGACGGCGATCCTCGCGCAAGTGCACCGTAATGCCATCTGCCCCCGCCAGCTCGGCAATCACCGCTGCCGCTACCGGATCCGGCTCCACCGTGCGGCGTGCCTGTCGAAGGGTGGCAATGTGGTCGATGTTAACTCCAAGACTTAACAAGGCTTTACTGCTTTGGGTGTAGAGGAGAATACCCCTAGTATTACATTATTCAATTTACGCCGGTCAGATGAGCCAGGATGCCATGGGCCTCAGGCCGCGAGGGTGTAGGCTTTACTCTATGATCAGGTAGCGACGTCTCGCCTGTGCGGGATCCACTCCGGGCTTGCCATGACTGATCCAGATGCCTCTCTGGCGGTGGGACAACACTCCCTTGTTGACCGGGCGCGAGTGCCGGCCTTAATTGCCCAGTACTTGCCGGTGGAGATCTGCATTTACTACCAAGTCGTCCCCTTGGCCCTGGATACCGACAGCCTCATCTTGGGCATGGTGGATCCCCAGGATTTGGCGGCGTTGGACTATGTGAGCAAAATGCTGGCCTATTCCCAGATTTCCGTCCAGCCAATCCCTCTCACCGCTCAGCAGCAGCAGGATTTAATTGCCTACTACTTCAGCCATCCCCCCGACCCGGCAGAGGTGGAGCGGCTGCGCCTCCAGGCCCAAGCCAACCGGGTGACTCGGGAGGTTCCTGCTCCCGTGTCGGGGCCACCCACGCAGTTGAGGCCAACCCAGCCTCCGTCCGTCCCCGCCGACGAATCAGAAGAGACAGTGCAGCAGTTGCTCAACTCGATGCTGCGGCGGGCTTTGGATGAGAAAGCCGAGCAAATTTTCGTGGAACCTCAAGAGGGGCCTTCTTGTCGAGTGCGCTACCGCCAGCAGGGGATTTTGCGGGATCTGTTCAAAGATCTCTCCGAGTCCATACGGGCGAAGTTGATCACCGCCATGAAGCGGATGATGGCGCTGGATCCGGAGTTGATCGGGGAGCCGCAGCAGGCAGAGGTGGAGCGGATGTACCGGGGGGAGCCACTGGTGTTGCAGTTGCGCATCATCCCACAGCGCTCCAAAAGTGGCCAGACTGCCGCCTCTAGAGAAGGGGCCATCTTGAGCATCCTGCGAGGGGAAGCTCTCCAGAAATATCAACAAGGCCAGAATAACCTCCGCGTCTCTGAGACCCTAGCTTTGGCCCAACAGACCTATCAACTGCTGCAACAATTGCAAAGTGCTCTCAGCAACACAGTTGACAAGCTTAAGCAGTACCCCAGTCCGCCGCGGAGCGACTGGCCCCTGATGACGGAGGTGTTGGCAGCTATTCAAGCCCAAGCCCAGATGATCGCCATCCACCAGCAGGACTGGGAAAAACTCAATTCCGGCAGTTGACCCCCCAAAACCAGCCCCGAGCAACATCCCTTCAACGGGATCCCTCCCGCAGCAGCACCAAAATCACTCCGGCAATGATGCTGATGGTGGCACCGGCAATCAGGCTGGTGGCCAGACGTTCTAACCGTTCCCCAATGGTTTGTGAGGTGTCGAACTTAAAAGTGAGCTTTTCGACATCACCTGAGAGCTTTTCGACATCGCCCGAGAGCTTTTCAACCCGCTCCGAGAGTTTTTCGCTATCCCCTGAGAGCCGATCGATCCGCCTCAAAACTTCCTCTTGTTGTTGGGTGAGACGAGCTATTGCTTGGCTATTGGCCTCGACCAGGCGCTCGACTCGCTCTAGGCGCTCTTCTGTTGAAATCGTCATAGGGGCTAACAGTCGCGAGTACGGTACACCAGAATACCCATCCTATGCTATTGCCGGCTATTCGTCTCTCCGGCAGGGGTTTAATGGGAGGGCATCCCATTCTGCTGCCCTGGATTGGGTGCGGTAATCTTGAGATCGTGAAGTCTTGTTCGTTAGCTTCCATGCCGTCAAAAGATCCAACTCCTCTGCCCAAGCCCCAGTCGCCATCAGGGGAAACCCCTGCCAGCTCGGGATCCCGCAGCTGGTGGCAGGCGCAACGGGAAAACCTTCTGACGGTGGTGCTGGCTCTGTTGCTGGCCTTCGGCATTCGCACCTTTGTGGCAGAGGCGCGTTGGATCCCCTCCGATTCGATGCTGCCCACTCTGGAAGAAGGGGATCGGCTGGTGGTGGAAAAGGTCAGCTACCGCTTTGGTTCGCCCAGACGAGGCGATATTATTGTTTTCAACCCTCCCGCCAAACTGAACTTCGACGGGGCCTACATCAAGCGGGTGATCGGCCTGCCGGGAGATCGCATTCGCATCGCCAACGGTGAGGTCATCATCAACGGGATCCCGCTGCGGGAAGACTACATCTATGCCCCCCCCGACTATTCTTGCCCTGGCGAGCGCTGTCCTGGAGTTCCCAATCAGGGATCCGAATTCGTGGTTCCTCCCCGCTCCTATTTTGTGATGGGGGATAACCGCAACGACAGCCAAGACTCCCATGTGTGGGGTTTCTTGCCGGAAGAAAACATCATCGGCAACACCATTTTTCGCTTTTGGCCCCCAAATCGCCTACACTTTTTCGCCCCGCCAGAATATCCTGAGCTTCTTCCAGAGGCCCAAGTGTTGGGCAACACAGCCCGGTAGAAAGCCAGCTTGACCCTGTCGGGACTGCTCAGTGCAGCCGCTCCAGCACATAGTCCACCATCTGAAACAAAGCACGACGCGCCGCAGAGTCCGGCAGGCTATACAGCGCTTCGGCAGCCCGCTGGGCGTAGTCGCGGGCCAACTGACGAGAGCGTGGGATCCCTTCGCTTTGATACACCCACTCCAGGGCCTGCTTCAGGTCTTGCGGGTTGGACAGCTCCCTGAGAATGAGCTCTCGCATCTGGGGAAATTCCTCTAGGGCAAACAGAACGGGTGCAGTGAGGTTGCCCTGGATGAGGTCGGATCCCACAGGCTTGCCAAGCGTCTCTGCCGAAGCGGTGAAATCCAGCAGATCGTCGACAATCTGAAAAGCAATGCCCAGATCCCGCCCAAAATCGAACAGGCGATCCGCCACTTCCTCGCTAACCCCGCTCAGCAGGCCAGCAGCCTTGGAACTGCCGGACATGAGGGAGGCCGTTTTGTAGAAGCTCTTGGCCAGGTAGTCTTCCATCGACACATCCGGGTCGAAGCGGGTGAGGCTCTGGCGCACCTCTCCCTCCGGCAAATCCATGATTACTTTGGAAAGGAGCTTCACTACCTCCAGGTTGTCCAGATTGGCCAAGTACCAAGCAGCTTGGCCGAAGAGGTAATCCCCCGCCAGCACGGCTATCCGATTGTCGAAGAGGGTATTCACCGTATCGATGCCCCGTCGCACATCGGCAGCGTCGATGACATCGTCGTGAACCAGGCTGGCCGTGTGGATCATCTCAGTAATCTCTGCCAAGCGCCAATGCCGTGGGGTAATCTCTCCATCTGGAGTGGTGGCGCGGGCGATGAGGAGCACAATGGCTGGCCGGATCCCTTTCCCCCCCGCCGAAAACAGATGTTCGGCAGCCATGGCCAGAATGGGGTGCTTGGCACTGACCAACCGCGTCAGGTTCTGGCGTAAACGCTCCAGATCCGCTTCTACAGGGCCAAAGGGGGAGAGCACAGAGGTCATGGAGCCAAAGTATGAGAGGTTTTACAAAATTTCACATCTTTTTCTATTGTAGAGTACCCCATCGTTCTCGGGGAAAACCAAGCGGTATCATGCAGGCAGTCCTTTGCCCTTTTTATGTCGGATCCCGTCCCCCCACTTCGATCTCATTCCGTTCCACCGCTCCCTTCAGAACCCGATTGGGAGGAGGAGTGGGAGCTGGCGCTGGAAAAGCCGCCGCTGTCTGGGCGGGCCCAGCCTCACCATCATGATCCCCAGTCTCGGCGCAAGTTGACCAACCGCTTGGCTCGCATCGAAGGGCATGTGCGTGGGATCCGCTCCATGATCGAGCAGGATCAGCCCTGTCCAGATGTGCTGCTGCAAATTGCCGCCGTCAAGGGAGCGCTGGATCGGGTGGCGCGGCTAATTTTGGACGATCACATTCGCCACTGCATCCGCCATGCCATCGAGACCGGCAATATCGAAGTGGAGCTGGAGGAGTTGCAGCGGGCTCTGGATCGCTTTATCGGCTAAGTCTCAATGGCCAGATTTAACTTGATGAAAGTCTCCCCTTGCTTGGCTCAGGGGAACGCCAAGCGGGGCTGTCAATATCTGCAGCGGGGGCTGGCCGTTGTGATGCTGCCTAGTACCCCAGGTCATTCAGAAGGTTGGGGGGAGGGCTGGGTATAGCGCTCCAGCAGAGATGCGCTTTTGAGTTGCCACTGCAGTCCCATGAAGGCCCAGTCGATAAACTCGTTGATCTCCTCAGCGCTGAACTGCATGGCTTTGCCGATCTCGAAAATTAGCTCCTCTTCTTTTTCCACCAGCTGGCTATTCACCACCGCCATTGCTGCCAAATCCCGCAGGATCAAGGCCCCTGCCGCATTGCGCATGGGCGGGATCCCGCTGATATCCAAAGGTGCACCTGCTTCATCGGCCAGATAGGTTTGGGCCAGTGGCGCTTCGATGCCTACCCCTTCTGCGATTTGCATGAAGAAAGAGGTTTCTTCTTCGTCCAACTGGCCATCTACTCGGGCCACCGCGATCAGGGCCTTGAGGTAGAGCTGGCGCTGCTCGTCTGTCAAATCGGCGTAGTTGATCATGGGAGTTGCTGCTGAGTGTAGGGTTTTCTCTTCAACTCTGCCATGAAGGTTGCCTTCCAAACCGGGGTCGGACATTTTCCGGTCAAGTTCCAGTCAAGCAGAAAATCGCTTAAAATAAAAAGCCTGTGTCTACCGGCCAAACGCCAAAGGCTCGGAGCGAGGCTCTGGAGCTTCAGCAGGCTTGGCGGGTCTAGGCGAACTCTTTTTTGGATTTTTTGGATCTTTACAGCTTGCGGAGCGTCCCCCAAGGAGTGGATACCCCATGGTCAAATTGCGGCTCAAGCGCTACGGAAAAAAGCGGCAACCCAGCTATCGCATCATCGCCATTGAAAGTAAAAGCCGCCGTGAAGCCCGTCCGCTAGAGGAACTGGGTTACTATAACCCGCGCACCAAGGAGACGGTTTTGCAAACGGCAGGCTTGCTGAAGTGGTTGCGTTGTGGCGCTCAGCCCACAGAGACCGTGGACAGTCTCCTCAAAAAGGCCGGCATCTACGAGATGTTGAAAGCAGGGGAAGGCGGAGTGGTTGCCTCGATTCGCATCCCGGCCATGGCCAAGCCTGAAGCTGGGATCCCTGAGGCGGCAGAAGAGGCCCCTGCAACAGAATCCGTGGCCGAGGCTGAGGTCGCCGATGTTCCCGAGTCTGAATTGAGCGAAGCTGCCACTGAGACAGCAGCGGCAGAATTAAGTCCTCCAGAAGCTGAAGTTGAAAAGCCTCAGGTTGAGGAAGCGGTTGAGGCCTAGGGTCGGCTAAGCTTGGCTTGGCCAGTTGTTCCCTCCTGTCGTCTAGCTCTCTATGCCAGACTACAAGGCTCTCGCCCATCTTTTGATCGAACCGCTGCTCAGCAGCGCCTCTCTTCAAATGGATGTGGAAACCACCTGTGGCGGGCGAAAGGTATGGCTGCGGCTGGCCTTTGACCCGAAGGATCGGGGGCGGGTATTCGGGCGGGGCGGGCGCACCCTGCAAGCGATTCGACAGGTGATGATGGCCGCAGCTCAGTTGGCAGGTCAATCTCTGTACATCGATATCTACGGAGAGGCGGGAGAGCGGAATCGGGAGGAGCGGGAATGAGCCAAATTCTCACCTTTCTGGGCAAGGGGGGCACAGGTCGGAGCACCTTGGCCGTGGCGGCAGCTCGGGCCGCAGCCCAGCAGGGGCGGCGGGTGCTGTTGGTGGGCCATCAGGCGGGGCCGGGGCTGGAAATGCTTTTGGGCGGGATCCCGCTTTCCGGCGAGCCGGTGACCATTGCTGCCAACTTGAGCGTGGTGCAGTTGCGGACAACCCAGCTGCTGGAGCAGTTCTGGACGGCGGCCAAAGAGCTGGAAGCCCGATACGTGCGCACCCCCTTTTTCCGGGAGATCTACGGCCAGGAACTGGGGGTGTTGCCGGGCATGGATCAGGCCCTGGCCCTGGAAGCTCTGCGCCGTTACGATGCCAGCGGCCAATACGACTGCATTCTCTACGATGGGCCAGGGGATCTGACCACCTTGCGGGCCTTTGGGATCCCGGAGGTGGCCAGTTGGTACTGGCGGCGAGCCTCCCAAGCTTTTTTGGGATCCGACTTGGCCAAAACCCTGCGACCCTTTGCCGAGCCGTTGCTGCGTTCGGTGAGCACCGTGGAGTTTTCCTCTCTGGAGGATCTGCCGGAGCGGTTGGGGGGCATGACCAACCTTTTGGAGCAGGGACGACAGGCTATTGCCAATCCGCGCCGCGTGTTGGCCCACCTGGTGACCACCCCTGACCCGATGGCCGTGCAAACCGCCCGTTACCTTTGGGGGAGTGCTCAGATGGTGGGGCTGACGGTGGGTGGCCTCTGGGTTACCCCTCTGGCTCCGGGAGAGGTCTCGGCCGCCGATTTTTTCCCGCTGACACTACGAACACTCCCCCTGCGTCAGGGATCCGATTGGTCGGCTTTGGAAGCGGCAGTAGGAGGGATGTTCGCTGTGCCGGATGTGCCGCCGCCCGTGGCCATCGACGAGGGAGCCCGTACAGTCAAGCTGTTTATTCCCGGCTTCAGCAAGGCCCAAATCGAGCTGAGCCAGTCGGGCCCGGAGCTGACCATTACCGCCGGGGATCAGCGGCGCAATTTGTTCTTGCCCCCCAGCTTGGCAGGTCGGCAGGTGACTGGGGCCAAGTTTCAAGAACCCTTCCTGGTCATCAGCTTCGGCTAAAACGATCCCCAGTTGTTCCCCTCTGTTCGCGTTAGCGGTATGGAGTCCTTGGGAGAGAGCGATGTTGGCCAAACGGATCATTCCCTGTCTGGATGTGGCGGCGGGGCGCGTGGTGAAAGGGATCCAGTTTGTGCAATTGCGGGATGCCGGGGATCCGGTAGAGCTGGCCCAGGCTTACGATCAGGCAGGAGCCGATGAGCTGGTCTTTTTGGACATCACCGCCACCCACGAAGAGCGGGAGATCTTGCTGGAGGTGGTGCGGCGCACCGCAGAGCAGGTGTTCATTCCCCTCACGGTGGGAGGGGGGATCCGCGATCTGGAGGGGATCCGACAACTGCTGCGGGCCGGGGCGGACAAGGTCAGCCTCAACTCGGCAGCGGTTCGGGATCCTGATCTCGTGGCTCAGGCCAGCCGCTGGTTTGGATCCCAGTGCATTGTGGTGGCCATTGATGCTCGCGCCAAGCCGCAGGGAGGGGGATGGGAGGTATACGTGCGCGGGGGGCGGCAGCCGACGGGCCTGGACGCGGTGGAGTGGGCCAAAAGCGTGGCCGAACGGGGGGCAGGGGAGATCTTGCTCACCAGCATGGACGCCGATGGCACTCAAGCAGGCTATGACCTCGAGCTAACCCGGCGGGTGGCCGAGGCGGTGTCGGTGCCGGTGATCGCCTCTGGGGGTGCAGGAGCGTGTGCCCACATCCGCCAGGCTCTGCAGGAAGCGGGAGCAGAAGCAGCGCTGTTGGCTTCTCTGTTGCACTACGGCCAGTTAACGATTGCCCAAATCAAAGCCGACTTGGCCGCCCACGGCATTCCGGTGCGTTGCTAACTCTGCGAGGGATCCTATGCAAGCTCAGGATCTGGCCGCTCTCTTGCCCAAGGTAAGTCGGCTGGCGGAGGCGGCAGGACAGGCTATTTTGCCCATCTACAGACAGGAGCAGCTTCAGGTAAGGGCCAAGGCGGATGCCTCTCCCCTTACAGAGGCGGATCTGGCCTCCCACCACCTGATCCTGCAAGGCTTGCAAGACCTGACCCCAGGGATCCCGGTGCTCTCGGAAGAATCGGGCGGGATCCCTTACCCAGAGCGGCAACAGTGGGAGCGGTTTTGGCTGGTGGATCCCTTGGATGGCACCCGAGAGTTTATCGGGCGCAACGGCCAGTTTACGGTGAATATTGCTCTCATCGAGGAAGGGATCCCCATCCTGGGGGTCGTCCATGCCCCAGCTCTGGGCCTCACCTACGCGGCTGCGCAAAAGCTGGGGGCCTGCAAGAGGGAAAGGACTCCGTCCTGCGTTCACGAACAGCCCATCCGCACCTGCCCTTACGCCCAAGAACCCCTACAAGTGGTGGCCAGCCGTTCCCACAGCAACCCGGAGACGGAGCAGTTCCTCGAGCGGCTGCGGCAGCGCTGTGGCTCTCTGGAAGTGAAGTCTGTGGGCAGTGCCCTAAAGCTTTGCCTTGTGGCCGAAGGATCTGCCCATCTCTACCCTCGCTTCGGCCCCACCATGGAGTGGGATACTGCCGCTGCCCAGTGCATTGTGGAGCAGGCGGGGGGAAGGGTTACCGATCTGGCAGGGGATCCCTTGCGCTACAACAAGCCCGACCTGCACAATCCATCCTTTGTGGCGGCTGCCGAAGGCATGGCCCAACTGTGGCAGAACCTGATCCCCTGAGGGAAGCTCCGGCTACATGCCCATCTCCGTAGGGTTAAAGCCATCCGGGAACTTGGTGTACTCGTCGTAGAGGGCACCGCGAAAATGGGTGTTGGTGATGATGGCTCCGCGCAGATCGGCCCCAATTCGCAAATCGGCCCGGTTCAGCTCGGCTTCGCTGAGGTCGGCCCTGAGCAGCTTGGCTCGGTAGAGGTTGGCCCCCCGCAAGTCTGCCTTCACCAACTTAGCCCCAATCAGGTTCACCCGTCGCAGCTTGGCTCCGCGCAGGTCGGCTCCCGAGAGATCCGCTCCCGACAAATCCGCCTCGCGCAAATCTGCCCCACTCAAGTCGGCATCCCGTAGGATAATGCCCTTCAAATTCGCGCCACTCAACTGCGCTCCACTCAGGTTGGAGCCCGAAAAATCCCGTTGGCCAGACGCATAAGCCTGCAACAGTTGCTTGGCATCCAAGAGAGGCTTGATACTTGCTGTTGTCATCGCTGTTTGTTCTCTCACAAAACCGTAGGCAAACTAACCCCAGCCCTGCCGGAAGCAGGCTGTGACCCTTTCGCAGGTTGATTACCCTCTGGGGATCCCTGCCACTCGAGGTGGAACGCTTTACTGACAGACTTTGCCCTGCTGGTCGGCAGAAGGGCTGTCAGAGTTCTTGTTGGTTAGCTTACCACCCCCCGGCCCAAACTCAGCCCGGCAAGCCTTGAGAGTCGGAGAAGAGCGACATTCCGCCTGTTAGAGCTGGTCAATCTCCTTGCGCAAATTTTCCAACTCCAGATCGACCTCGCTCTCACTTGCGGTGGAAGGTTGGCCTGAGGACTTTGACCCTCCAGAGGGCAACTGACCCTGGATCGACGCCTTGAGCATCAGCAGCTCGTGATCTACATCCGAGCCACCCGCCTCCAAAGCGGCAAACTGGTTTTCCAAATTGTCTACCGCCAGCTCGGCTACTGCCGCCGACTGGGCCTCCAGGGAGTTCACCTTCTCCTCCATACGCTCAAAAGCAGCAAAGGCGCTTGTGGCGTCCACCCGCCCGATAACCTGATTGATTTGCTGGGAAGCCTTGGCGGCGCGGGCGCGAGCGATGAGCATGTCCTTTTTGGTCTTGGCCTCAGCGATCTTGCTCTCCAGCTTGGTCATGTTGGACTTCAGGATCTCCACCTGCTTAGTCTGCTCATCCAACTGCCGCTTCAGGCTTTGGGCAGTCTCGGCAAAGGTTTTCTTGCGCACCAGCGCTTCCCGAGCCAAAGCTTCGTTGTTGTTGCGCAGGGCCAACTCGGCGCGTCTTTGCCACTCATCAACACTCTGCTGTGCTTGCTCATACTGCCGCTCTATCCGCTTCTGGGCAGCAATGGCCTGGGCAACCGCTTGCCGCATCTGGTAGTGATCCTCAGACATGTCCTGAATGGTCTGGTTCAGGATTTTCTCCGGATCCTCGGCGCTGCTGACCAGCGCATTGATATTGGATCTAATGATTCGGCTGACCCGATCGAACAATCCCATCGGTTGCTTCCCCCTCTAGCGGTCTGACCTAATGCTACCCTTGCTGCTTTGATGCCTTCCAGTGCTTCTACTCCAGTATCTTCCAGTGCTTCTACTCCAGTATAGGGATCCATAGGGCTCCGCTGAAAAAAGCTGTAACGTTCTCTTGCCCCAATACCCTCCAGAGCCGATAATGCTTGCTTAACTTCGTTTGCTGACCGACAATCCCTGTTCTCTGATCGGGGCCATCCGCAGGTCGAAACGAAGTTGAGTTTGGCCGGTGTTGTTGGGAGTTCTCCGCCCCAGGTTCACGATTCAGGAGAGGGATCCGTGGCTCAGCGCCCGATTATTCTGGGTATTGTTGGCGATAGTGCTGCTGGGAAGACCACCCTTACCCGCGGCATTGCCCAAGTCTTGGGGGAAGAAAACGTCACTGTCATCTGCACCGACGACTACCACCGCTACGACCGCAAACAACGCGCTGAACTGGGGATTACAGCCCTCCATCCCGACTGCAACTACCTGGATATCGTTCAGCAGCACCTGACGCTCTTGCGCACCGGCCAGCCGATCCTAAAGCCCGTCTATAACCACAGCACCGGCACCTTTGACCCGCCAGAGTATGTCAAGCCCAACAAATACGTGATTGTCGAAGGGCTGCTGGGCTACTTTACCCGTGGTATGCGGGATAGCTACGATGTCAAGGTTTATTTGGCTCCCCCAGAACATTTACGAGCCCTTTGGAAGATTAAGCGGGACACCCGCAAGCGCGGATATACCGAAGAGCAAGTGCGAGAAGAGCTCAAAAAGCGCGAACCCGATTCAGAAGCTTTTATTCGTCCACAGCGCCAATGGGCCGATGTGGTGGTCACCTTTTACCCGCCCCAAGAGGGATCCAACCAAGACGAGGTATTGCTAAATGCGCGCCTGGTGCTGCGCCCCACCATTCCTCACCCAGATTTTTGGCAAATCCTCAATGCCCGCGACAGTCACCTCAGCTCTGCCATTCGTTTGGATTTGGATCGGGATATGGGCAAGCCCGTCGATGTTTTGCAGATTGATGCCCATGCTACGGCCAGCCAAGTGATTGAGCTGGAGCGGATGCTCTGCAACGAAATCCCTTACCTGGGCAAGTTCTGTAGCTTAGAGGGAAACCCCAATATCGGCCAATTGATCGGCACCACCGGCGAGCTGCTCCAGAGCTATCCCCTGGCTTTGACTCAGTTGCTGATCACCTACCACATGTTAAAAGCGGCCAACATCTACCAATAGAGTCCGTGGCGGCGAGGAATCCCCAGTTTCACAGGATCTGCAGGGGAGGGCTAGGCTCAGCACTGTAACCTGATCCTGGAGCAAACCTTTGTCAGCTTCTGTCAAGGACATGGGCTGTGCTGGAATTGAACCAGCGGCTCCCACCGTGTCAAGGTGGTACTCTACCACTGAGTTAACAGCCCCTACGAGCGATGCCGCTGTGCATCTGCCTGAAGGCCGGAAACAAATAATATCACATCTTAACCTGTCCCATTGGGGTCAACCTAGGTGGAGAGTGGACAGGTGCCCTATTTCAAATCAAAAAGGGGATCCGGTCAGCAACTGGTAGTGCAGCACCTGGGGTGGCCGAGCAAAGTAGGGCCCGATGAGGGCACGCCAGCGGACAAAGTTTTCCGATTGGCGAAAGTTGACCAGATGGGCCTCTAGGGATCCCCACTGAACGAGCAGCAGGTATTGCTGAGGGTGCTCCAGACAGCGCTGCAGTTGGTGCCCTTGGTAGCCGTCGGTCTGCTGCAAATAGATGAAAGCTTGAGCGATGGCGGCTTCAAAGGCGGCTTCAGAGCCGGGGGTAATTTCAAACTGAGCCACCTCAAGGATGGAGGAAGCAGTCATGGGTTAGGTATGCAGGCCACATTCGGTCTTGCTTGTGCCCTTCCAGCGTCCAGAGCGGGGATCCGCCCCTGGCTCAACAGGTGCAGTGCAGTGGATGCAGCCGATGCTGGGGTAGTGGCGATCGTGCAGGGGGTTGTAAGGGATCCCGTGGTCAAGGATGTATTTCCAAACTTGGCCATTTGTCCAGTCAGCCAGCGGGTTGAGTTTGAGGCGGTTGCGCTTGCCGTCCCACTGCACCTTGCCGATATCGGCGCGGGTGGGGGATTGTTCCCGACGCATCCCTGTAATCCAAG
The DNA here is from genome assembly GCF_047461835.1 of Synechococcus sp. R60.1. Taxonomy (NCBI): domain Bacteria; kingdom Bacillati; phylum Cyanobacteriota; class Cyanophyceae; order Synechococcales; family Synechococcaceae; genus Synechococcus; species Synechococcus sp. R60.1. The sequence goes on from NZ_JANSIA010000046.1 coordinate 17,535, forward strand.
TGGTGCAACCGGCCAGAGCACGATTCAAGGGCTCCACCTTGCGGATGTTGCAGCAGAGGTCGGGGTTAGAGCGATACAGTTCTGGCCCGTATTGAGCTGCCTGCTCTTCCGGGGTAAGCAAGGGCTTGAAGATCTGCAGTTGCAAGTGGGGGTAGCGCGCCAACACCTGCTCCCGCAGTTGTAGGGTTTCCGGGAAGTGAAAATCGGTGTCCAGAAAAAAAGCGCGAACACGGGGGTTAATCGCCGTGAGCAGATCGATCAGCACTAGGTCTTCCGGGCCAAAGCTACAGGCCAGCACCAGCCCATCTCCAAATTCTTCAACCGCCCAGGTGAGCAGGTCGCTTGCCGACAAAGGCTCAAACCGTTCGCTCAGGGACGCCACTTGAGGTTGATACTGCTCCCGCAGCGCTTGAGCCGCCAGCTCCCAGCGGCTAGAAGGAGAAAGGCTTGCTGTCATAGGGGGAAGACACCGAACTCGACGATTTTTGCTTTTTTTAATCTACACTAATTCGGTCAAGCTTTAGGGGTTTTGATTACCAGGCGGCAGCAGGCAGAGGGAGAGAGCGGGATCCCTTGGCCCGGAGAGGGATTTGTCCCCAGCGATCCCGTCGGATCCCCATCACCAAGCCGTGCCAGAGGGGGCTGGGATCCAATGCCGGCAACTTAACCCAGTGGTAGCGCAACACCCCTCGCCGTGGGTTCACCTCCAGCTCAAACACCCGCAGAGCCGAAACCGGCCCCACCAGAGGAGGTGCTGTCAGGTAGGGGATCCCATCGCGGACATACACCTTCGGCACATGCAGGTGGCCACTCAGCACCGCCACCACCCGTCCGTGACGGGCCAAGAGAGCGTGTAGCGCCGAGGCTGGTTCGCTGAGGAGCCGGTACTTGCGAAACAAAACCGCGTCCATTTGAGTGGGAGCAATGAAGGGCGGCTGATGGATCAGCAGGATCAGCCATTCTTCCGGCACCGTTTGCAGATGTTCGCCCAGCCAGTGCAGTTGGGAGGGGCGGAGCACGCCCTGAGGCAAAGGGAAGCGTCCCAGGCTGGCGTCGAGGGCAATCAAGCGGATCCCGGGCAGAGGGGAAAGGCTGTAATCGACGTAACCGGTGGGAGCCGGGGACAGGGGAAATTGGCTTTGGCACCAACGGATAAACTGATCTCGGTTGAAGCGTCCCTTTCTCCCTAGGGTGTCGATATCGTGGTTGCCCAGGCTGAGGTAATAGGGCACCCGCAGTTGGGCAACAATCTCCTGGAAAGATTGAAAGCTCTCCGGATCCGCTTGATCCACCAAATCCCCGGTAAACACCACGAAGTGCAGATCGGGCACCTGGTTGAGATGGGCAACGGCGGCTTCCAACTGGCGGCGAGGGGAATCCGACATCCACCAACAGCGGCACCCCGTCTCGGGCATCAGGTGGACATCTGAGACTTGAGCAAAGCAAATGCGTTGGGTTGCCATTGTTTAGGTACTTATTCACACCTCACGCCCGCATCATAGTCAATGAGGGACCGGGGGGCTATGGGCTTCTCTTAACCTCAGCTGGGAGCCATCGGCAACTGGGGCACAGGTAGGGCTGTGAAAGGGGCGCGCAGACTGGTCAAATTGGTCTGAGAGGGTTTCCCAGGCTGTCACCCCCAACTTTTCTCCCAGCAGGATGGATTGAATGGATTGATGAGTAGCAAAGCGGTCTGTACCCTTTGCTCCATCCCATACTTCCCGGCTCTGGAAAACTGCCGGATACAGCGCTTCAACACCGACCACATCCCCTCAATCCGATTCAACTCTGGTGTATACACAGGCAAGGGAGATTGGGTTGCCAAAATCCGGTTTACCCCCTTGCCCATCAAGCCGTGGGATCCAACCGCATCAACACCTGCCCAAACTCCACCGATTGCCCATTGCTCACCAAAATCTCGGTCACCACGCCTGCCGCTTCGGCCTCGATCTCGTTCATCAGCTTCATGGCCTCGATGATGCACAGGGTTTGGCCCTTGTTCACCCGTTGGCCAACCCGCACAAAGTCAGGTTCACCTGGAGCTGGGGCGCTGTAGAAAGTGCCCACCATTGGTGACGTCACGTCTATCCAATGGCTGGGGGTGGATTTGGGAGCAGTGGGAGGAGGGGGCGCTTCTGCAGGAGCAGGAGGAGGCGCAGAGGAGACAATAACCGGACTGGCGGGGGTGGAGGAGAGCTCAGTCGGGATCCCTTTGCGCAAGGTGAGGCGAAAATCTTTGAACTCCAGAGTTAGCTCGGTAACATCGCTCTCTTGCAGAGCGGCCAGGAGAAGACGAATTTCCTGCCAATTGACAACATCCAAGGGAAGGTTCACTCCTGATGCATCACCTGTCCACAACAGAAATCCATAACCGAAAAGGAGAGGGAGAACTCACTCCCGGCCCAGATAGGTGTCGGTGCGGGTATCGACCCGAATCCGTTCTCCAACCTTGATGAACAAAGGCACCTGGATCTCAGCACCGGTCTCCAGCTTGGCCGGCTTGGTTCCCCCAGTGGCGGTATCTCCTTTCACCCCTGGATCTGTTTCCACCACTTCCAGAACAACGGTGTTGGGCAGCTCCACATCGATCACCTGCCCATTCCAGCGCAAGATTGACACTTGCATGTTTTCTTTCAGATATTTCACGGCGGAGCCAATTTGGGCGGCGGTAATTGGAGCCTGCTCATAGGTCTCCATGTCCATAAACACCAAGTTGTTCCCTTCCGCGTAGAGATACTGCATCTCGACTTTTTCGATGGTGGCTGCGGGCAGGGTTTCACCGGCGCGGAAGGTTTTCTCCACAACGTTGCCAGTCTGCATGTTTTTGAGCTTAGTGCGCACAAAGGCTGCCCCCTTGCCGGGTTTCACATGCTGGAACTCGATCACCTTGTAGGGAGCTCCGTCAACTTCTACAGAGACGCCAGGGCGCAAATCGTTGCTTGAGATCATGTCAGCAGAGGGATCCGTTGCTTAGACTTCCCAATCTTACCGTGACGATGGGGCACTCCGTTCGCGCTGGGGAGGCGGAGTCCGATTCAGCCCTCTGAGATCAATCGGGGGCTGGCGACCGTAGAGGGGCAGCACCTCCTGCCACTGAGGGCGCAACCCGGCCCGAAAATCGGCGCGGGCCAATTCTGCCAACGCCACCACAGGTGCAGGATCCACAAAATCGGCGGCATTCACGGATAGAGCTTGCGGCCACTGTCGGAGAGTTGCCTGCCAAGCCTCTTCCTCCCAGAGCCGATCGGCCGCTTCTGCAGCGACACCCTCTTCTGTCACCCGATACACGCCGCCATACCACTCTTCTCGTTTGGCGTCCATCTGCACCGCCACCGTCAAGGGCTGGGGCGGGGATCCCTGCCAGATCCACACATGGCGGGCGAGGACGGCCAAAGCCGAGTAGCCAAACACGGGAATGCCCAGTTGCTGGCCCAGCAGACGGGCCACGCTCACCCCCAAACGGCTGCCCGTAAAGCTGCCCGGCCCCAAAGCTACAGCGATCCCAGCTATCTGCGACCAAGCTTGACCGGCCAAGAAGACTTTCAAGCAGGGGTGCAACTGCGCTGCCATCTCCCGATCCAGCCACCAGCTCTGACTGCGGGTTTCTCCCAACCCTTGCTCCAACGGCAGCAGGGCCAGGCCCAAAACGGGCGTGGTGGTGTGGATCCCTAAAATCCAGCGGGCAAGCGACATGGCCTCTCTCAGGATCAAAAAAGGTAGTTGACGAAACTTAACGGATGTTTTAAGTTTAGGTTGTCAATCTTCGCGCTTCCTTAGGGAAGTTTGTCCTC
>NZ_JANSIA010000047.1:0-21244 GCF_047461835.1 Synechococcus sp. R60.1
GACTGGGACACCTTGAGCTTACAGGAGACGGTCAGGACTTGGGTCATGGTTCTATTGTGACTTCCGCATTCCTCCCGACACTGACCCTACGGGTACAGTGCGGGGCTCCTGCGATTTCTAGCTGACAGGGCCATGTCCCACCCCGTCTGTTATATCCCCTATTGTGTCCCACTTTAGCCTGGATTACAGTGGGTTTCCCCGGTCTATCGTGGACACTAAAAAGCCCAGAAGCCTTGCTGGGTAAGAGCTTTCTGGACTTCAGTGGACGTTATCGGATTACGGAGAGAGTGGGATTCGGTCGCGCCAGCGGGCCGGATGGCCTTACCCACGGTGAGTTGCTCTCACAAACAAGTTCCAGCGGAGAGAGTGGGATTCGAACCCACGGTGAGTTACCCCACACAGCATTTCCAGTGCTGCGCCTTCGACCACTCGGCCATCTCTCCAGATTGAGAATAGGGGCGACTTTCCAGGAGGGCTAAAAAGTCAGCTTTGTGATCCTAGCAAAGGATGGAAGCTGTTAACGGGATCCTTTGGGCTCCCCAGGCCGAAACATTTGCAGCAGCACTTCCCAGCGGGAGCATCGCCAGTAGTCAATATGGGATCCGATCAACCCCGTCTCATTGATCTGCATCTCTGTCCAGCCGGGGATGCACAGGCGGGGACGCCAAGGCAAAGCCAAAGCACCGCTTAGGATCCACTCGGTGCGGATCTGGCTGCCGGTTTGTCGAATATCCTGCAGCTCGAGACGGATATCCTCTATCCAACGCCCTATCCCCTCGATCATGCGGCGATAGCGATCCAAGCCGCGAAACTCGTTGAGGGGATCCCGGAAGTAAACCTGCGGGTCGTAGATCGCATAGGTCTGATCCCGGGGAAAGCGAGCGTAATCTGCCCGCAAGATGGCCACCAGATCGGCGCTAGGCGGGGCTTGGGAAGAAAGGCTCATAGCTTGGCCGCAACAGAAAGAGACACCGTTTCTCCGGGGGCAGGGCAACACAACCGGATAGATTGGGACGTGGCGGCATTCAAGGCTGCCAGCTTTTCTCGAAACTCCTGCAGGCTGCCCAAGGGGCGGATCTGGGCGGCAAACCACCCGTGGTAGTCCACCTCTCCCATCGCGGTTGGGATCACCTGCTGGGGGCGTAGGGCTGCCACCACCTCCAGGGCCCGCTCTGGCCCCATGATCACCTCTCCCAAGAGGGGAAAGATCTGCCCCACCACCGGAATCAGTAGGGTATGGATGGAGCCAAACTCCTGCTGCAGCCGCGGGCGGACATCCGGCTGGGACAGATGAGGCTCGTAGTAAAGCCGTGTCTGGGAGGACACCTCTTCCAGCAGATAGCCCAGCTCACGGACAGGCCCCAGGAGCGCACCGGGAATGGCCGTGACGCGCAGATCCCCCCACTGAGCGGACTGCCAGGGATCCAGAGCCTGAACCGTTGCAAATCCTAGACTCTTCACTACTCTGGCTGCAGCCGGCGAGGCCAAAACGGGGATCCGCTTATCCAGGCGCTGCAACGTTGGTGGGTGGCAGTGATCCGGCTGGGCTTGGCTGAGGAGGATCCCGTCGATTTTGGGCAAGGTCTCCGGCGTAAAAGGGAGCGGCTGGCGGTGCTCCAGGCGGATGAACCAGGGGATCCCCAGAAACACCAAGGGATCCACCAGCCACGGATCCAATAGGAAGGTTTGCTCCCGGGTGTGGATGAGCCAACTGTTGAGGTCGATGCGGGTCAGTTTCATGAGTTGAAAGTAAGGTTATTGGCCGGTAATGGAGAGATCGGCAACCCAAATGCGGGGACACAGCCCACCGGGTGTGACTTGCGGCTCGGGCTCGACGTAGAAAATCGACTTCAACAACTCCAGAAAGTCTCCGGCCACCGTGGCGGCTTCGATGCTGATGCGCTCTCCTTGGCGCACCCACCACCCCTGAAACGGCAGGGAGAAGGATCCCTGGAGAGGCTTAACGCCGGCATGGAGAGCTTGCAGCTCATCAATCCAAACCACATTTTCAGCCGTAGCCAAGTCATAGGTGATCTCCGGCGGTGCCCCGGCAAACACATGGTAGTAGTGGGCAGCAACCGTGACCTTAGCACCGATATTGGCGTGGCCTGTGGGCTGGGCTCCTAGGCGCTTAGCCGTACCGGCGCTGTGCAAAAAGTGGGTCAAGACCCCATTGGTGATGAGAGGGACACGGCGGGTGGGGGTGCCTTCTCCATCAAAGCTGATCGCTCCCACATTGGTCGGGTGTAGGGCATCGTCACACACCGACAGAAGAGGTGAGGCAATGGTCTTGCCCAGGGATTCTGGGGTGGACAGGCTTTGGTTGTCCAAAATGTTTTGGGCATTGAACACATTGGAGAAGGCGCCCAACAAACTCAAAAAGGCTTCTCCGGAAAAGACCACTGTGTATTTTCCAGAGGGGATCCGCTCGTACTCCAGATGGCTCATCAATTTCTCAGCAGCTTCCTGCACACAACCCTGGATATCCAACTCATCCAGGCTGCGGGCCACTCGCATGGCTCCGGCGCTGCGGGGTTTGCGTCCTTCTTGCTCTGCCTTGCTGTAGAGAAAAACCGAAGCAAGGGTATGCTCCTCTTGTCGCAGGGCTTGGTGGCTGTTGAGGTAGAAGCGGTTGATTTGCCGCTGCGCTAAGCCGTTATAGGGCACCCCCTGAATGGCGGGATGGGATCCCAGGAGTGCCTTTTCGGCAGCCACCAACTGTTCCAACAAGTCGCCGGCCAAAGCCAACGGCCCTTTGTCGTTACAAGGCTGGGCAATGGGCAGAGTGGCTTCCGGGCTGAATTGAGGGGCATGTTCCCGCACGCCAAAATGGCTGGCTTCAAAGGCCGTTTGCAGGGCCAGTTCCAGCCCCGCCTCATCCACATCGGTGGTGGAGGTCACCCCCACCTGACCCTGGTCGTTCCAGGCCCGCACCGTCACGCTGCAGCGGTGGGAAGCCTTGACCTGGCGAGGTTCCCCATGATCTACCTGCACGCTGGTTTCATCCACTTGAGCCCCGTAGAGATCAAACTGAGGGATCCCCAGCCGCCGGGCACAGCTTTGTGCCTGTTCTGCCAACACCTCGACTTGCACCATTGCCACTCCCCAAGTTCCTGTTGCCATCCAGCGCCTCTAGTAAACTACCCGCACTCATGCTGACGCAGAGCGCTCCGCACCGCTAAAGCGAAAGAGTGCAGGCTTTCGGTAGCCCTGTAGTTGGCAAGCCAACCACGGACCTCTAGGCTGGTTTACAGCAGCCCCAAGTTTGGCAATCATGTTGGCCCCATTCCAGTCCGCATCCCCTTCCCATCCACAGTGCCCACACTTAAACTGCTTCCCACTGCGATAGGATTGCGCAGGGTCGGGATGGACGTGCAGGCATTTGTGGCAGGTCTGTGACGTGTAAGCAGGCGGCACAAGAACCAGAGAAACCCCTGCAACCCTCGCCTTGTATTCCAGAAATTGACGTAGTTGGTAGAACGCCCAACTGTTGGCCCTGCGCCGCTCGGCTTTGCTGCGGGGTTGTTGGTTGATACGCTCCCGTATCCCTGTCAAGTCCTCTAAAGCAATAGCGCTATTTGTGGCCTTTGCCCTAGAAACAATAGCTTTAGAGATGCGATGATTGACCCACGTTTTTGCTACGCAACGCTGACGCGACTGAAAGCGTCTCTCCTTGCCAGACAGCCGTTGCAACAGTTCTCTGCATCTGCGCCGCGAACTGCGTGTGCCCTTACTGGCTTTGCGTTGGAGTACCGCCCTCAACCGGGAGTAGTGGTCTCGGACTCTGTTCAACTGCTGTCCATTCCAGTTGTCCCCCTCTGACGTATGGGCAATATCTGTCCTTCCCAAGTCCACGCCTACCACCTGAGCGGTGTTCTGCTGTTCCGGTAACTTTGCTTCCACGCAAATCTGGATGGAGTAGGAACCGTCTTTGCGCTTGACCAGAGTGGCCGTTCGCGTCAGCGGACCGGAGGTCTTTTTGGGATTGGAGCCTGCCAACTGTTCTCTCTGGTAATGACCAATCGCCAGCTCAAAGCGTTCTCGACCCTCCACCGTGGTGTTCGCGTTAGCGTCGCGTAGCGACAGCGACACCGTCCAGTCTTTCTCGCGAAACGAAAAGATACGAGCGTCGTAGGTAGCGAAGCCACCCTTGTTCGCGTTAGCGTCGCGTAGCGACAACGCTTTGACCGGGCGGTTTTTCTGTTGTGCCACCTTGCGAGCAGACGCTACCCGTCTGCATATCTGTTGGTCGCGTAAGCGGGACGTAGTCCTTGCCAAATTACTGGACAAGCCGAAACGGGCACGGATTTCGTAGTAGCACAGGGATTGGAGTTTCAGTGGGTTGACGACTTTCTCGGGTGTGTTTTGGTTGACCCAGTTCAAGGCTTGGCCGTTCGCGTTAGCGTCGCGTAGCGACAAAGCATCCAATGTCTCGTCCAATTTGGCGGCTTGCGACTGGGACACCTTGAGCTTGCAAGAAACGGTCAGGACTTGGGTCATAGCCTTATTGCATTTTACTCACATTCCTCCCGACCCTTGCCCTGTGGGCAGAGAGCGGGGCTCCTGCGGTTTCTAGCTGACGGGCCAGCCAGGCGGTCAACTCTTCCGAGCTGCTGAAGTCCAACAGAGCTTCCCCCAGCGCCTCCAGTTGTGACGTTGACAAAGCCCAAATCTTATTCTCAAGGGCCGGGTCAAGGGATCCCAACTTCCGCCTGAGCAGCCGCAAAACCAGCGTTGCTTCCCCGTGTTGCAATCCCTGTTGTAATCCTTGTTGCAATCCTTGTTGTAGCCCTTGTTGCAGGCCCAGTTGTAGTCCTTCTCTGCGTCCTTCTTTGCGCCCTTCTTCCAGCCCCTCTCGCAGAGCTTCTGCCCGCCACTCTTGGTAGATCACCGATTCCCTCATATCCAAAGACCTCATGATCTGCCAATCAAACCCCGATCCAATGCTAGTCCTGCCAAGACGGCTGTTGCGGCTGCCAATTCCCTCCTCTCGCTGGGGTCTGCCAAGCTCTCTAGCTCACTGACCACCTCTCGCAAGGTTTCTGCTGGATCTTCCACCTGGCTCAGAACCCGAAAAGGCAGTAGGGCTTGCCAACCCGCTCCGGCCCTCAAATCACATTCCCATAGGCGGATGACATCAAACTCATGGCTCAGCCTCTCTAGACGAAAAGAGGTCTGGAAAACTCGCTCCGACCCCGTTTTGCGCAAGTCAATCGCGTTAGCGGTGCGGAGCACCTTGACCACCTGCCGCACGGATAGGTGAGGATACCTCCGATAGAGTCGGGGCCGAGCCACTTCTCCCATGAGCCAGCGGGCAAACTGCTCTGGGAAACGCTCGGCCAGATATTTGCAGACGTTGTCATAGGCCATGTCGAGGTGGATCCCTGGAATTAGCGACCGCCCACGGTAATGGAATCTACCTTGATGTGAGGCTGCCCCACCGTCACATAAATGCTGCCGCTGACGGAGCCACAGAACCCGGCTGCCAAGCTGAGGTCTTTGGAACACATGGAGATTTTGGTCAAGATGTCTTTGGCTTCTCCGATCAGGGTGGCTCCCTTGAGGGGCTTGGTAATTTTGCCGTTTTGGATAAGATAAGCTTCTTCGACGGCGAAGTTAAATTGCCCAGTGGGGCCGACGCTCCCTCCCCCCATACGCTTGCAGTAAATGCCTTTGTCGATAGAAGCAAAAAGATCGTCCAACTCTGCATCTCCAGGGGCGATGTAAGTATTGCGCATACGGCTGGCAGGGGCAAAGGTGTAGTTCTGTCGGCGACCGCTGCCGGTGCGGGGGTGGCCGGTGCGCATTGAGCCGGCCCGGTCGGCCAGGAAGTTCTTCAAAATGCCCTTTTCAATTAGCAAAGTGCGCTGGACGGGCATCCCCTCGTCATCCACATCCAGGCTGCCAAAGGCCCCTTCAGAGAGACCTTCATCCCAGGCGGTAAGGTTTTTGTGGGCAATTTTCTGGCCTTTTTTGTCGGCAAAGGGAGTGGTTTTGCGCTCAATCTGGGTGGTTTCCAACAGATGCCCGCAGGCTTCGTGGAAAATGACGCCGCCAAAGGCGTTGGACATCACAATCGGGTAGGTGCCGGATTCCACATAGTCGGCATAGAGCATCTGGCCGGCGGCTTCTGCCAGTTCCCGGCTATGGGCCTCCAGATCCCAACGGCGCAAAAAGTTGGGATCCCCCGTACCGCCGGAGCGTTGACTGACAGAGGCGCGATGGGATCCATCGGCACAGAGCAGCGTAGAGCTCACGGATTGGGTGAGGCGCACATCTCGCACAAAGGTGCCATCGCTACAGGCCACCAGAATCTCTTGCCAATCGCGGAAATAGGTGGTGCGGCGGGACTGCACATGGCGGGCTTGGCGACCCAGTTGCTCGTTGGCTTTGAGCAGGATCTCCCCCATCTCCGCAATGGGGCTACATTCCTTCAACCAGCCATCTTTGCGGCGACGCTCGCCGTAGTCCTGCAGCATCTCCAGGTTGACGGCAGAAACCAGCGCTGTGGGGCCAGGAGGGGTGAGGCCCATCAGCGAAAGGCCCTTCTCCAGAGCAGCCTTGAGACCGGCAAAGGATAGATCGTTGGTGCTGACGTAGCAGTCGGCCAAGCCGCGAAACACCCGCACGCCGGCACCGGTGGAGAGTCGTGGGGTGATGCTGGTGATGGCGTCATCTTCGGCCAGGCAACTGATGGAATTGCCCCGTTCTAGGAAAATCTCCACCAAGTCCGCACCAGCAGCCCGACCCCAACCCAACAAGGCAGAGAGGGGATCCCGCCAATCCTCGTCGAAGCGCTGTAGAGTATGACGGTAGTTCAGGTTGGGCAGTTCTTTGGACAAAAGCAGCATGGCAGGCTCAGGGAGTAGAGACGAGCTAAGGCCGGCGCAAGTTTTCGTTTTCTCAGTTTAACAAGGAGTAAAGGTTCTCCCCTGCCGGCAAATTGACCTGGAGCTTGACAAGGGCGGGGGAGCAATCGAAGATCGCTGCACAAGGAAACCTCGACTTGCAATGGCTGCCAAGAAAAAACCGCCGGAGCTTCAGCCCAGCCTGTTTGACGATCCCATCGAGCCGCCAGCCCCGGCGGAGGAGACACTCCCCCAGTGGGATCAGATCCCCCTGTCGGCCCAGGTGTCCATCCCCCCCGGCACTTACAGGGATTTGGAGCAACTGAAGCAGCATTGTTTGGTATGCCAGCGCTGCGACTTGGCAGCCAGCCGTACCCATGTGGTGGTGCATCGGGGCAACCCCAAGGCAAGGATTTTAATCATCGGAGAGGGGCCAGGGGAAAGCGAAGACCTGCAGGGGCTGCCTTTTGTGGGCAAGTCGGGACAATTGCTGGATAAAATCCTGGCTTCGGTGGGGCTGGATCCCGAGCAGGACACCTACATCTGTAATGTGGTCAAGTGCCGCCCCCCTAACAACCGCGTGCCCACCCAGGAGGAGATGGACGCCTGCCGTCCCTATCTGTTGGAGCAGATTCGCCTGGTGGATCCCTGGATTATTCTGCTCACGGGGGCCACCTCGGTGCGCTCCCTTTTGGGCGAGAAGCGAGGGATCACCAAGATCCGCGGGGAATGGATCCAGTGGCAGGGACGCTGGTGTATGCCCATTTTTCACCCGGCCTATCTGCTGCGCAACCCAGACCGCACCCCTGGCAGCCCCAAGTGGTTGATGTGGCAGGATATTCAGGCGGTGAAGCAAAAGTATCTGGAACTCACCGGCACAGCACCGCCCCAGCCCAACTTTTGAGCCCATTTCCCCAAGCGCCCCTCCTCCCAAAGGAGAGCAAGGGATCCCTACCTTGGCTGATCCCCAGGTTTGAACCCAGTCAAGAGGCCAAAGCGGAGCAAGCCGGTGGCATAAGCCCGACGCATCAGGCCCAGCCCCAGCGCCCCGCGAACGGTAACCCAGCCGCTGCGCAGCAAAGCCCAGATCCAGCGCCAGTCGCGGGCAGAAGCGATCACCTCATCCCAGAAAGGGGCCACCCGCTCCGACCAGTCGGCGCTGCGCACCTGCTCAAAGCCCACCTGTTGGGCCAGAGCCTCGTAGCCGGAGAGGCTGATCACATAGGGCAGGCAGTACACCTCGTAGATTTTCTGCAAAAGCTGTTGATCCTGCCGACTCAGGGATCCCTCGCGGTGGCACCAGGTTACCACCATCACCTGCCCGCCCGGTTGCAATACCCGCCAGCATTCGGCCAGAAACTGCCGCTTATCCGGCATGTGCTCGCCGCTTTCCAGAGACCACACCAGATCAAAGGTGTTGTCTGCAAAGGGCATCTCCAGAGCATCGGCCACCTGAAATTGCACCTTGTTGCTCAGGCCGGCCTCTTGGGCGCGCTCCCCGGCCCGCTGGGCTTGGACGGGGCTGAGGGTAATGCCCGTAACCTGTGCCCCAAAGCGCCGGGCTAATTCCAAACTGCTCCCCCCAATGCCACAGCCAAGATCAAGAATGTGCTGGGGAGGGCAGGGATCCCCGATCTGGCCCCACTGGATAACCCTATCAATCAAGTCAATCTGAGCTTGGCGGCGATCCTTACCGGTTTGGCCCGGCTCGTAATAGCCATGGTGCATGTGCTCCCCCCACACCCGCTCCCAGAGGCCGGAGGAGGCATCGTAGAAGTGGCGAATGCGTTGGTTGAGGGTGGAGGTCATGGCGGCAGATCTCGGTCTATGGCTTTCTCATTTTGGATCCTCTTGCCCGGTGGGGCTTGATGGGGAGGTCTTGAAACCCGATTCGCGCCAGCCGGACGGAGCCATAGTAACAGACCCTTTCCGGGCTCACCTTGGAGCAGAAAGCGATCCCAGCGCCCAAACCAACCGCTGCACAGCACTCAAGAGCACCAGAATCGCCATCAGCCCAAACAAGCCCACCATGTACTCCGGGAAAAGGAAAAACAAACCGTAGAAAAAGATGGTTTCGCTGCCCTCGATAAGCCCCGACGGCATACTTAAGCTGGTCAGTTCATCCAGGGATCCCGCCCCGACAGTGCCATCCGTCCTTGTTGCTCCGCAACGCTGTCGCGAACGCCGTTTTTCCAACAGCCCTGCCAAATACATCCAGGAGCAAAGGTTGATGTAAAAGCTGGCCAGCATCAGAGCCAGAGAAGCATAGCCCAGCAGGGATCCCTGGTGAAAGGCCAGCCCCAGGGGAACGACTGCGTAGACCACCACGTCCAGCAGCATATCCAGGTAGCCCCCCAGATCGCTCTGCCGCCCCTGCAGACGAGCCAACGTGCCGTCCAGCCCATCCATAAACCGGTTCAGCAACCACAGGCCCAGCCCCCACCCGTAGGCCCCGTAAGCTGCCGCTGTCCCAGAGGCCAGGCCCACAGCAAACCCCGACAGGGTAATGGCTAGGGGATGCACCTGTTGGAGAGGGGTTTGCAGCACTGGAGCCAACAGCCGCTCCTTCCACTGCCTAAGCACCTTATCCAGCAAGAAACACTCCTTTCTTATTGCTCTGCAACGCTGTTGCCGATGATCACCACCGGCTGGGATCCCACAAAACCTCTGGATTCAATTTTCTTGCTCCGCACCGCCAACGCGATGGAAATCATCATCCCAGAATCATCCCAGATGATGAGAATGCTACTGAAGGGAGGTCAGAGCAAAGTGCTGTGCCTACGGCAAAGGAACCGCACCGCTGTTGCGAATGAAGCGGATACCTACGCGGAGTATGTTTGCTCTGGCCCCTTTCCTCTACCGGAAGTGCTGCGGCAAGCCTAGGCTGGGACAAAGCCTGTGGGTAAACTAAAGGTTAGGCTGGGTAGCCTATCGCCTGGCGGACTGTGTGCTCCTTAACTCGGTGTTCGCGGCACCTTTTTCTCCCTCAACTCCAACATACCTACGAGCGAGTCCATGAGCGAGACCCCCACTTCCCCAGCAGAAGCGTTCGCGGCACCAGAGCCGGTCATTGCCATCACCGGCCTGACCAAAACCTATCGCACAGGATTTTGGCTGAACAAGGTGGTCAGCCCCCTCAAAGATTTTTCTCTGACTGTGGCCCGCGGAGAAACCTTTGGGCTGCTGGGGCCCAACGGGGCCGGGAAAACCACCACCATCAAATGCCTACTGGGCATTGTGGAGCCCACCCGCGGCAGCGGCACTTTGCTGGGCAAACCCCTGGGGGATCGCTCCATCAAGCAACAGGTGGGATATTTGCCGGAGAACCCCTATTTTTACGATTACTTGACGGCATGGGAGTTTCTCCAGTTTGCCGGCAAGGTGTTTGGTCTGCCCAATAGCCTGTTGAAGGAGCGGATCCCGCAACTGCTGGAGCTGGTGGGGCTTTCTATAGATACGGCCCGCAAAAAACAACTGCGCACCTACTCCAAGGGCATGCTGCAGCGCACTGGCATGGCCCAAGCGCTGATCAACGACCCAGAGCTGGTGTTTCTGGATGAGCCGATGTCGGGACTGGATCCCATGGGCCGCTATCAAATGCGCGAGATCATTCTGTCCCTCAAGCAGCAGGGCAAAACGGTGTTTTTCAACAGCCATATCCTGGCGGATGTGGAAGTTATCTGCAACCGAGTCGGCCTGATCATCGGCGGCAAATTGGTGCATCAGGGAACTTTGGATGACTTGCTGGGAGAGAGCAAAAGCTATCGGGTACAGGGGCACGGTGGCGCCGTCGAACAGTTCCGCGACCGCCTAGAGCACTTCTCGATTCAGGGATCCCATTGGTCGGGGGAATGGAGTGGATCCCTACCGGAGTTGCTGAGCCTTTTGAACCAAGCGGGGGCACTGGTCACCGACTTGCATTGGCAACGGCAATCCCTAGAAGAGTTCTTTGTGGAGCAAGTGCGGGCCATTGAAGGGGATCATCCGGTCTCTGCCTAGGCTGGCCGTTCGCACTGGTGCTATGGAGAACCCCGAGAGCAGGACGGAGTTCTGCCCTGAGTATTTCCCAGTAGGGGACTCTGTGCTCCGCACCGCTAATCGGCGGCAATAACAGCCCGGTAGTAGCCTTCCAACTGTTGGGTGGCTGCCGACCAGCTCCAACGTTCTGCCTCTTGGCGGGCTTGCTGTCGGAAGAGCTGTCGCTGCCCGACGCTGCTCAGGAGTTGCTGGGTAACCTGGACAAAGTCGCTATCCGAATTGGGATCGAACAGAAAGCCATTGCGCCCACTGTCCACCACATCGGTAATGCCGCCGCAGCGGGGGGCGATCACCGGACAACCGGCAGCCATGGCTTCCAACAGAACCAGCCCCAAGGTCTCGGTGCGGGAGGGGAACACGAACAAATCCGCCGAAGCAAAGGCCGCTGCCAGAGACTCCCCCTGCAGATAGCCCGTAAACACCACATCGTAGCCGGCAAAATGTTGCTCCAGGGATCCCCGCTCTGGCCCATCCCCCACAATAGCCAAGCGGGCTTGGGGGATCTGCTCCAACAAGACCCGGATCCGCCCCACTTCCTTCTCAGCCGAAAGCCGCCCCACGTAGAGCAAAAGAGGCCGTTCCGGTTGCCCCGCCGTGAGCCGAGCCCGCATTTCTGAACTGGCCGCCTGGGGATGAAACAACTCCGTATCCACTCCTCGCTGCCACAGTTGCACCCGCTCAATGCCGTGGGCGCTCAGCTCCTGCATCATGGCCGTCGAGGTGCAAAGATTGACCCGCGCCAAATTGTGCCCCAGCTTCAGGAGATTCCACAAAACCCCTTCCAGAAAGCCCAGTCCATAATGCTGCAGATACTTCGGCAGATGGGTATGGTAGGAGGCCACCAGCGGGATCCCCATCGTCTGGCTGTAGTAGAGGCCCCCCAATCCCAAAACTGCCGGGTTCACCACGTGGATCACATCCGGTCGGAAACGGCTGAGCAACTTGCCGATGGCCGGGCCGGGGGCAGCCAGCTTCAACTCTGGATACAGAGGCAGCGGCATCCCCGGGATCCCGTAAACCCGTGCCCGTGCAAACCGCCGCGGGGCTCCCCGGGGCGCGACGATGAGCACCGAGTTACCACGAGCGGTTAGGTGACGCACCGTGTGGCAGAGGCGGGTAACAATGCCGTCCACCTTGGGCAGAAACGTCTCCGTAAACAGGGCTATGCGCATCAGGGATCCCAAGCCTACTGTTATTGCTCCGCAACGCTGCTGCGACCGCGCTACTCGGACGGAGCCCTTAAAGACTCTAGAATGAGTGTTGCACAAAACGGCAACGCTGCTACGACCTCCGTCAGCAGACTCAAGTACCTCATTCCACCGGAAAAGAATGGGGCGTTGGCTCAGGTTCGGTGAAAGTCTGCACCTGGCCTTGGCCAAGCGTATCTGCGGCGGTTTTGCTGATCAACAGTAGGGTCGCCGCCAGGGCCAGCCCGATAATATCCCGCCACATGCTCCACTCCTCAGCTCCTCACTCCTCTTGCCCATTACTGTAGCGGCGGTTTTCTCGACTGGGCAGTGATGGAGGACGGATTTTTGCGTGACACAAATCACTGCCAAAATTGCGGCTTTGCCCCCCGCCGGCTAGTCCCGGAACGTCAGCTGCAAGCTGGTTATCAGCAGCACCAAAGAAGAGACCGCCATCACCCCTCCCCAAAACCAGTAGGGCAAGAACAAGTTTTGGGCAATTTGGCTGGAATCGGAGTGGATCACCTGCCCATTGATCACGGCAGAGGCCGTAAACAAGTAGTCAAGCTGGTGGTAGGTGCTCACACAGGCCTGCACCCCCAAAAACTGTGCGGCAAAGCCCCGCAGCCAGGGGGAGGCCCAGCGAGCTACCGCCAGGATCCCCAGCCCAATAGCCGGGATCAGCAACAGGCCAAATAGAGAGCGCACCCAGAGCACCGCCGACAGCAACAGCAGGGATCCCAAAGCCAACAACCCCAACTGGGCAGTACCTTGACGACGAGAAGCCAGGATAAAAACCGCCCCGGCCATTGGGGGCCCCATTGGCCCACCGGCGGCCACCAAAGCTCGACCCACCGGCCCCAAAAACAAGTGCCCACTGTGAAAGGCCAACCCCGACCCGTCGGGATAGATCTCCAGACGATGAAACTCCCCACCCAACAGCACTGCCGTCAAGCCGTGGCCCATCTCATGAAACCAGGTGGCCAGAATCGTAAAAGGGTAGAGGATATAGTTGCCCCAGGGGAGCTGCCAGAGCAAGACCGTCAGACCTGCAGCAGCCACCAACCAAACCAAGCTGTGCCGGCCAGGTTTCTCGGAAGGGGAGGGAGGCAGCTCAAACTGAGTCATAGAGCAGCAGTGGGTAGACGGAAAAAAGCCTAAAACGCCTCGTCTTCTTAGACGACTGCCGGCAGAGGAGAGTTCCAAGCCAACCCCGAGAAAATCCAGAAAAACATATGTCTCAAACCAGTTTGCAATGGATGTAGGTCAGGTAGGCTGAAAAAGACTCTGAGGGATCCCTGGCGATGGCCACCTTCCTGCGGGATTGGAGCTATCAATTTCCTTGGCTTTACCGCAGCATCAGTCGCGGGGCTGCCCTGGCAGTGGGCGGATATGAGCGGTTGCGGAGATTGCCCATGCAAGGGATCCAGATTCATCCCCAGGATCGGGTGTTGGATCTCTGCTGTGGCCCGGCTGAAGTGACCCCACTGTTGGCGGAGCTGAGCCAGCAGGTTATTGGGTTGGATGCTTCACCAAGAGCCCTGGCAGCGGCCCGCAAACGCCTCCCCAAGGTGGAATTTGTGGAAGCCTTTGCCCAGGATATGCCCTTTCCCAATGCCAGCTTTGATTGGGTGCATACCAGCTTAGCCCTGCACGAATTGTCCTTCGCAGATTTGGAGCAGGTGCTGCGGGAAGTGTGGCGGGTGCTCAAGCCGGGGGGAGGACTCTTGATCCTGGATCTGCATGCGCCTCGGCAACCCCTGATCTGGCCTGGTCTGGCCCTCTTTCTGGCCCTTTTTGAAACCGAGACCGCTTGGGAGCTGCTCAAGCTGGATTTGCCCGAGTATTTGCATCAGCAGGGGTGGCAGTCCATCCGGCAAACCTTGCACGCTGGGGGAGCCCTACAGGTGATCCAAGCCCATTCGCGATAGCAGCCTGCCGAATGAGCTGCTCAACGCGCTCCACACCACTGACGAAAACCAAGAGAGATGGCAACCCTAAACAGGCCCAAAAGACTCTAGCCTTGATGCCAGAAGGGGGTGCCAAGGACGGGCGTACTGGGCTGAGCTGTCTCCTGAGGGATCATGGCCCCGGCAAGGTAAGCTCGGCGGCCTGAACGCACCGCTTCTGCAAAGGCCTCAGCCATGACCACCGGATCCCGAGCCAAAGCCACTGCCGTGTTCAGCAGCACCCCATCAAACCCCCACTCCATCACCTGGCAGGCGTGGGAGGGCAGACCCAAGCCAGCATCCACGATCAGCGGCGCTTCAATCCGTTCCCGCAGCAGGCGTAAGCTGTAGGGGTTGAGGGGGCCTTTCCCGGTGCCGATGGGGGCCGCCCAGGGCATGACCACTTGACAGCCGACATCCAGCAACCGCTGGCACAACACCAGATCATCGGTGCTGTAGGGCAACACCTTGAAGCCGCGCCGGATCAGCTCAGCCGCTGCCGTCGGCAGTTGTAGGGTATCCGGCTGCAGCGTGTAGTCATCCCCAATCAACTCCAGCTTGATCCAGTCGGTGCCAAAAACCTCACGCGCCATCTCCGCCGTCGTGATCACCTCCTGCAGGCTGTGACAACCGGCGGTGTTGGGCAGAACCGGGATCCCCATCTTCTGCAACAGAGCCCAGAACCTCTGGGAAGTTTCTGGCCCCAGTGCCCCTTGCCGCCGCAGAGAAACCGTCAACAAACAGGGCTGCGCGCGCGCCACCGCCTGCTCCAAGATGGCCGGCGAAGGGTAGCGAGCCGTACCCAACATCAGGCGGCTGGGCAATGGTTGGCCATAGAGCACCAAGGGATCCTCATTGGCCCAAGTGGAGGGGGAAAGCTGGAGAAGGGTGGACATTGTCGGGGCAAAGTCAGGACAGAGCAGGAAGCAAGGGGGGCACTAGCCGCCAGCAACCGGAGTGACGATCTCCACCTGGTCGCCTTCTTGCAGACGGGTTTGCTCGTGCTGCGCACGTGGCACAAACTTCAGATTAACCGCTACCGCGAAAGGGCCGCTGGCCCCCACCTGAGCCACTGCTTCGGACAAAGTGGTGCCTTCCGGCAAATCGTAAGGCTTCTGGTTGATCAAGACACGCATGGCGACAGGGACTCACCGGAAAAAGGGGCAGCCTGCACCTGAAAGGGGATCCCAAGCTGCTGGGCCAAGCGACAACTGCCCTGGTGAAGATACTCCAAGACAGCATCGTGGATGGCCGGGGAGATCAGAAAGCCATGGCGATAGAGGCCGTTGATCTGCAACAGGCGAGGTGAGCGCTCCACCACGGCTGGCAAATGGTCTGCCAAGGTGGGACGACATTGGCTGCCTAATTCCAGGATACGCGCTTCGGCAAAGGCAGGATGTACGGCGTAGGCGGCGCTGAGCAACTCCAGGGCGGAGCGGACGCTCACCGGCGAGCGATCCTCAGATTCGATTTCAGTGGCCCCCACCACAAACACCTGACCCGGCTTGGGAGCGATGTAGATCGGGTAGCGAGGGTGCAACAGCCGGGTTGGGCGCCGCAAAGAGACTTCCGGGGCATACAGGCGCACCACCTCACCCCGAACTCCGCGCAGCAGTCTTGGCCCGCCCCATTCTTTTTGGGATCCCAGGCCGCGGCAATCCAAAACCCACCCACCGGTTTGCTGCTGCCAAGCTTGGGCCTGCTCCAGATCCCAGGGGCAACCCCACTCCACCTCCACCTCGTGCTGCCGCAGCTTGGCCAGCAGAGCCGACAACAGTTGGCGGTTGTCCAGTTGGCCCTCTTGGGGAAGATACAGGCCCTGCGCAAATCGCCCGGCTACCGATGGCTCCAGCTCGGCAATAGCCTGGGCATCCAGCGGCTGAGGGCGGGGGAGATGCGGGAGGTGTTCCCCCACAGCGGCCAGTAGCGCCGAGAAGCGCTTGGCTTCCCCGGCATCTTGGCGGTGCCAGAGGATCAAAGTGCCCTCCTGCTGAAAGAAAACCGGCTGCGGCAAGCTGGCCAAAAGAGAGGGCCAACGAGAAAGGGCGTAGTATCCCTGGGCCACCACACTGGCTTCGGCGACGGCGGACTCGGCCAAAGGAGCCAGCATAGCAGCGGCAAAATGGGCAGCACTGCTCTCAACAGCAGCAGCAGGAGCCGCCTCCACAATGCGGACAGGATGCCCAACCTCGACAAGGCTGGCGGCCAACAGACGCCCCATCAGCCCAGCCCCGAGGACAAGGATGGGATCCCGCTGCGCTGCCCAAGGCCAAGTGATCCCTGCCGCGTCAGCGGCGGGGAATGAGCCCGTCAGACTGGCTGGCGGGTCTGGCGGAGAAGAGGAGGGTGAAAGGGTCAAAGTGCCCTGCGCTGCTGACACAATGGATTCCATACTGGATCCCATGATAGGCTTTCCAGCTCGGCGATGAATCTGCTCCCACCTGTGCCTGCATTTGTTGATGGAGTGCTGGGCCAAGCTTCGCTGGAACGCCTTTTCACTTGGAGCTTTTTGTTTGATCTCGCTGTTGGTCTCCGGGATCCGTCTGGGGGTGCCGGTGTTGCTGGCGGTGTTGGGGGAGGTGATCACGCAGTGTTCTGGCATTCTCAATTAAACCGGAATGAAACATTTCCCTCTAGCCCCCTTCTCCCTCTGAGAGAAGGAATGGGGGTGAGGGCAGTGGCGCGGAGCGTTTAGGGGGTGTCTCAATCTAGTTTGAAATGACTATAGTTCCCCTCTCCCTTGGTGGAAGAGGGGCTGGGGGCGAGGGGGGATCCCTTGGGCTGAGAAGCGCCAAGGGTGGAAGTCCGTCAGGCAGTGTAGTAGGCAGTGCCTTTATTGACGAAGTCCAGTGTGTAGGCAGCCCGGTAGTTGATGGTTGGCTCAAATACGCCGGCCACCGTCATGCTGTCGAAGAAGTCTTGCCAGCGTTTGTCGGTCATGGCGCCAATGCCTTTTTCCAACGCATCGCCGGACAAGATGATGCCGTACTCCTGCAATTTCTCGAAGCTGTAGGCCAACTGGGCATCGGTCATCTCCGGGTTGTCCTGCTTGATCAAGCGATAGGCCGGACGGGGATCCTCCAAGAAGCTGTACCAGCCTTTGATAGAGGCATCCACGAATCGCTCCACCAAGTCGGGCTTGGTTTCCACCAGTTGGCGACGGGTTTCGATGGTGGTGGCATAGGGTTTGTAGCCCAAATCCGCCAGGAGGAAGACCACCGGCTCAAATCCCCCTTCCCGTTGGATGGCAAAAGGCTCGGATGTCAGATAGCCTTGCTGAGCTGAGCTGGGATCCGCCAAAAAGGGGCCGGGGTTGAAGTTGTAGGGACGAACCTGATCGTCGGTGAAGCCAAAGCGGGCCTTTAGGTAGGGCCAGTAGGTGGCAAGCCCCCCTTTCGAGACGAAAATGGGCCGGCCCTTGAGCTCTTCAAAGCGCTGGGTGCCGGGGTGGGTCATGATGATCTGCGGGTCTTTCTGGAAAATGGCTGCCACACACACCAAAGGGATCCCTTCTCGCACAGCATTGATCACCCCTGTGCTTCCCCCCATGGCAAACTCGGCAGCTCCACCGGCCAAAACTTGGGTGATGTTGATGCCGGGGCCACCCATCTTGATGGTTACATCCAGGCCATGCTCGCGGTAGATGCCGGTCGCCACCGCCTGATAGAAGCCGCCGTGTTCCGCCTGAGCATACCAGTTGGTAGCATAGGAAACGCGATCCAGGCCGGATCCCTGAGCCACGATCAGGGTGGGAGAGGGTTTGCGCTGAGCTTGGCCGCCCCCTGCCGCCAGCAGACCGCCCCCAAGGGCTGCGGCCCCCACCTTGAGAAGTTGACGGCGGCTCAGAGCGTTGGTGTTCGAGTCAGAGGGTCGAGGCGAAGCCATATCCATTCTCCCTAAGCTAATCCTTGCAAGGTGTGAGGGGGCCAAAGATGCAGGTACAGCCTATTGAGGGGCTACGGATACGGTTGTAAACCTACTTGTTCTAATACTTGTTCTAAACCTCATCGGAGTCAAGCCTCAGAAACACGATGTTTTGTATCCCTTAATTTGTGAACAGGCTGTAACTTGCGACACCCCATTAAGCCAGAAACCCTTGGGCAGAGCGGTATCTCCGGCTACCGGCACTTGCAGACGAGAGCCGTTGGCGTTCGGTTCCATCGGCGGGAGGCCAAGCTGCCCTGGGGCCAGCACCTCAGTTCGCAAATGGCAAGAGGAACAAAACCCGAAACCAGCCTTGCCCTGGTCTATCCCAAACCTGTAGCCACCGAACATGACCGGCGCTCGAAGTAACCTGCAGATCTCACGCAATCTTGCTGGGTCAAAGAGCCCCACCCCTTGAGCATTTGCCGGAGCTGTTGGCAATTTATCCCCGGTCGGGATGGAGTTGCGGCCAATTGGAGAGCTTGCTTTCTAGAGCTTGCTTTCTGCTAAGGCAACCCGCTATGCTACCGCCCAGATTGAGGCATTCTCCCGTGGCAAGTCAGCAGCTTCGTGTCTATGTCCCCCCTCACCCGCTCATTAAGCACTGGCTAACCGTGGCTCGGGATGCGGAGACTCCCATGCCCCTGTTTCGCACGGCCATGTCGGAGCTGGGCCGCTGGCTAACCTATGAGGCGATGCGGGAGTGGATCCCCACCCAAACCGTTCAGGTGCAAACCCCTTTGGAACCCGTTGCCGCAGAGGTCATCGCGCCGGATACCCTGCTGGGCATTGTGCCTGTATTGCGGGCTGGCTTGGCGATGCTGGAAGGCTGTCAGGCCCTTTTGCCCCAGGCGCGGATCTTTCACATTGGCATGGTGCGGGATGAGGAAACGCTGCAGGCCAGTTGCTACCTCAATCGCCTTCCAGAGCGGATCCCTGAACAGATGCGCATTCTCATTCCCGAGCCGATGTTGGCCACCGGGGGCACGCTGCTCTGGGTTTTGGATGAGCTAAAAAAACGGGGGGCGGATCCCAGCTTGGTTAGAATTGTCAGCGCATTGGCAGCGCCCCCAGGGTTACAGCGGTTGGGATCCCACTACCCGATGGTGCAAATTTTCTGCGCCATGATTGACGAGCGGCTGAACGATCGAGGGTTCATTTTGCCCGGGCTGGGGGATGCAGGGGATCGTGCCTTTGGCACAGAAAACTAGCCACTGACCCACTCAATCTGTCTGTCTTCTCTGCTGCTGGTTTTTGAGCCAAGATCTTCGGCGACACACGCATTCTGTAGTGCTCAATCGAGCTTTTACCACTTCTGGCGCACGGATTGCCCATTCACCCAGATGCTTTGAGGGAGAGCATTTGGGGCTAATCCCCCTCAGGTTGGTCAAGCTATTGGATCATAGGTACTGTAGGACGCTTCAGCCGGTCGTGCTGCTTGAAATTTTGACGGGGCCAGCGCCTTTCCCTTTCCTGCACCTATGCGACTTGTCCTTACCAGTTTAGATGGCAGCTTGCTGGATCTGGAGTCCAACAGCTATGGTGCTGCCCGACAAGCCTTGGCTGCCCTAGAGCGCCGCTCCATTCCCTTGGTGCTCTACAGCCTGCGCACCCGCGCTCAACTGGAACATGTGCGGCGGCAGTTGCGCCTGGAGCATCCGTTCATCTGTGAGGATGGCTCTGCCGTTTACGTTCCCGAGCATTACTTCCCGGCGGGCATCCTAGACGAGCAGTGGCAACACCGACCGCCCTACTACGTGTATGCTTTGGGTCTGCCCTATTCTCGCCTGCGCAGCATCCTGCAACAGGTGCGTCAAGAGTCCCACTTGGATTTGATCGGGTTTGGGGATTGGACTGCCTCTGAGCTGGCCGCTGCCACTGGGATCCCTTTGGAAGAGGCAGAGCGGGCGCAGCAGCGAGAGTACAGTGAGATTTTCAGCTATTCCGGGGATCCCGAAACCCTGCGGGAAGCTTTTGCCCAGCAAGAAGCCAACCTCACCCAACATCTGCTGCGGGTGCGTCAGCTTCACTTCTCTAGCCTGCCGCAATGGTATCTGACCGGATGGATGCAGCCAACGATGGCCGCAGAACCCAATTTCTCGCCGGGGGAGCAGGCGGTGCGGCGGCTGCTGGATTGCTACCAACGGCATTTGGGCCCTATCAAAGCTTTGGGCATTGGGTGTTCCCCGCCAGATGTGGCCTTTTTGCGATGGTCGGAACAAAAAGTGGTGCTTCCCAGCCCCATTGCGGATAGCCTCTGGAGTGAGGCCCTGCCTCAATGGCAATTGGCTCAGCTCCCCGGCCCAGAGGGGTGGAATGAAGTGGTGTTGATGTGGTTGGAGGAAACAGATCATGGTGATGAATAGGCAGCAGATTGGTCGTCAGGCTGTACCCTTAGGCCTGAAAACGGTGGGGTGCCTGCTGAGCTTGGCGGTGGCCATGCCTGCCCACGCGCAACCGCCCATGACCCTACTGACAGGGGAGCCGACGGTCGCCCAACTGAAGGAAGACGGAGCTCGCTATCTGCAGATGGGCTTCCATACCTTGGCCATCAACGCCTACCGGAGCGCAATTGAACTGGAAGAAAAAACCTTGGTGCTGCCCAGCGAACGGGATCCCGACGTGCCTTTCAACCTCGGCTTGATCTATGCCCGTCAAGGCAAGCTGGCGGAGGCCCGCGCCGCCTTTCAGCGCTCGGTGGAGGTGGATCCCAGTGGCTTTAAGGCTCGCTATCAACTGGCCTTGGTGGATCTCAAGCTGGGGAACCTGGTTGCTGCCAAAGAGCAGCTCACCCTCTTGGCCCATGCCGCCAGCAACCATCCGGAAACCCACAGCCATATTCAATCTTTACTGGCCACTCTGGAGTCTGTTCCCTTGCCCGGCCAACAAGGGGAGAACCCGGCTCGCCCTCCAGCCGTTGAGTCAGAAGCCGCCAAGCTCTTGCTCGAACCTCAGAAAACAGAAACAACCGCCCTGCCAACTGCGACTGAAAAGAAAGGGCCAGAGGAAGAGAAACCCCTCTCGCTTCTGCAGCGGCTCCGCCAACAGGAGCGGGACTAGTTCTCTCTCGGCCCAGACTGACAACCCATGAAGGCATGTAGCTGGATGCCAGGGATCCCGTCACCGGGCCTTGGGCTAGGCTCGCCCCTTTTGGGGATCCGACTGAGAATCCTCGGGCTGGGGCCCTTTGGTGGTGAACACCGTGGTGAACATCATCAGCATGCCTGATACATTTACGCTGAACACTGCTGAACATCACTGTTCAACTATGCAGCGATAGCATTCTGTTTGTTTCCAA
>NZ_JANSIA010000048.1:0-21154 GCF_047461835.1 Synechococcus sp. R60.1
TTTAAAGGGCGTCGGCTACGGTCGGCGCTATCCTTCCCTGCCCTGAAGGACGGGGCTTGCCGCGCCTTTTGGTCAACTCAAGACAATTGGGCAGCAACGGCTTTCAGCAGGCGTTTCTGGTCAACGGGCTTCGTCAGATAGGCATCGGAGCCAAAACATAGCCCCTGTTCAATCTCTTCGGGAGAGATTTTCGAGGAGAGAAAGACGAAGGGGATGTGAGCTGTAGACTGATCCCATCTCAGGGCATCCAGCACCCCATAGCCGTTCAGCTTGGGCATCACCACATCGCACAACACCAAGTCGGGCATCAGGGTGCGCACCATCTGCAAGCCCTCTTCTCCATCGGTGGCCGCCACCGTGTCGTACCCCGCTCGTTGCAACACCTTCTGCAGATAGGTGCGAATAGAGGGTTCGTCTTCAATCACCAGGATGCGTTTGGACATAACTTTGTAAAAAATTAAACAAAGACCTGGCCCAACCTGTCGGGCCTACTGTCCGCCTTCCCGGAGCCAGAGAGATCCGAGTTGATGCAAGAACAAGTCGAAGAACTACAGCTGCAGCATAGGGAAACTCTGGAAAAAAAAACTCCGCCAAATCGCTCATTCTGGGATCTCCCTGCTCTGCAAAAATCCTGATAGAGTGCGGAACAACTTTCCTCATCCGCAGATTTGCGGTTATGCCAGAAACCCCCCTCCTCCTTTGGGAGAAGTGAAGGCAGCCTATTCCGAAGTCAGTTGACGTTCCATCAGGCGGGTGAGGGCGGCGGTGGGGGTGGTCTGCCCTTGCAACAACAGATGCACTTCCTGGGTGATGGGCACCTGAATGCCGTGCTGGGCAGCGATCTCGACCACGACGGGAGCGGTGTAAACCCCTTCGGCGGTGCCCTCGATCTCCGCCAAAATCTGCGACAAGGGTTGGCCCTGGCCTAGCCCGTAGCCTACTCGGTAGTTGCGGCTCAAGCGGCTGTGGCAGGTGGCCAGCAGATCCCCCAACCCCGACAGGCCATTGAAGGTTTCTGCCCGTGCCCCCAGCTTAGATCCCACCCGGATCATCTCTGCCAGGCCGCGGGTAACCAGAGCCGCACGAGCATTGGCCCCCAGTTGCAAGCCATCACACACGCCAACAGCGATGGCGATAACATTTTTCAGGGTGCCGCCTAGCTCCACTCCCAGCGGATCGCTGCTGGTATAGAGGCGGAACCGCTCCGAGGAAAGGGCATACTGCACCTGCACAGCGGCCCAGGGATCCCGGCTGGCCACCACTGCCGCTGCCGGCAAGCCTTGGCGGATCTCCGCCGAAAGATTAGGCCCCGAAAGCACCACCAGGGGCTGCTCCGGGAAGGTGGCCCCCCAAATTTGGGTAGGGGTCAGAAGCTGCAGTGGATCCAACCCTTTGGTGGCCGAGACCAAAATTGCCTGCGGCGGGATCCCCACTTGGCGCACCGCTTCCACCACAGGGCGTACCCCCGCCATAGAGACGGCTGAGATGAGGATTTGGGATCCCTGGAGCACTTCTGCCAAATCCAGGCCCTTGCGGCGATTCCAAACCCGCACCCGGTGCCCTTGCCCCTGAGCCAGCATCGCCAGGGTACTTCCCCAAGCCCCGGCTCCCAAAATGGCAACGCTTTGCGGGGATGTTGGGCTTTGGCCTTCTGCGCTAGTGTTCATCTAATCTGTTCACCCGCAGACTTTCTCTTAAGCTTTCTTCGTAGGATGCCTCTCAAAAAGCCTGCGCCGGCAAAGGGAAGACCGGCGACAAAGGTTAGTATGGGTGGATACCAAATCATGGGTTAGCTCGAGAGCAGACGACATGGCAGAAGCAGGGATCCCCCGTCTTCCTCCTGAGGTAGCCGCCAAGATGGGAACCTGGCAGCACGGGTATGCCCTTACCAATGGCATTCAACTGCACTATGTCACCCAAGGGGAAGGGGAGCTGGCGATCTTGTTGCACGGTTTCCCGGAGTTTTGGTACTCCTGGCGACATCAGATTCCGGTGTTGGCGCAGCGGTTTCGCGTGGTGGCACCCGACATGCGCGGCTACAACGATTCCGACAAACCGGATCACGGCTATGACCTGGATACCCTTACCGAGGATATCCGCGGCTTGCTAAGCCACTTTGGGGCCCGAAGAGCGGTGGTCGTAGCCCACGATTGGGGGGGAGCCATTGCCTGGCACTGGGCGCAATTTTTTCCTGAGGAGATTCGCAAGCTGGCCGTCCTCAATTCTCCCCATCCGGCCTGCTTCCGGCGGGAGTTCTTGAGCAACTTGGATCAACTGCGCCGCAGTTGGTACCTGTTCTTTTTTCAATTGCCTTGGCTGCCAGAGTGGGTGCTGCAGTGGGATTTGGGAGATTGGGTGCGCCGCATTTTCCAGGAAACCTCGGTGCGCAAAAGCGCCTTCACCCGCCACGACCTCAAGCTCTACCAAGAGGCCCTCTCCAAACCCAAGGTTCTCACCTCTGCCCTCAACTACTACCGCCAGCTGTTTAACCTGCCCACCTTGCAGAACCTGTTTTTGCAGCCCATGCGGCAGATCCTCGCCCCCACCCTGCTAATTTGGGGAGAAGAAGACTTTGCCCTCAGCCGCGAGCTAACTGAGGGGATGGATCCCTTTTTCCCCAACGGCCTGCGCAAGGAGTACATCCCCGAATGCGGCCATTGGGCGCAGCAGGAAGCTCCGCAAACGGTCAATCGGCTGCTGATGGAGTTTCTCTAGCGGGCCGGGCTTGGGATCCGCTCTTTACCATCTTCAAGGGTTGACCCTAGAATAATCCACTGAATTCTACGGGAGAACCGGCATGGCCCTGGAGTATCCATCCCATCTGCGCTACGTGGACACCCACGAGTACATCCATGTCGAGGATGATATTGCGGTGATTGGGATCACGGCTTATGCCGTCGATCAACTGGGGGATATCGTTTTCGTGGGCTTGCCCGAAGAAGGGACAGAGATTGAAAAAGGGGAAAGCTTTGGCTCAGTGGAATCGGTCAAAGCCGTCGAAGATCTCTATGCCCCTCTTTCTGGAGAGGTGGTGGCCGTGAATACAGCGGTGGTGGAGAGCCCCGAAAGCCTTGCCGACGATCCCTATGGCGATGGCTGGCTGATCAAGGTGCGCATTGCCAACCCCGAAGATCTCGAGGACACCATGAGCGCCGAAGCCTACGCCAGTTTGGTGGAGGGATCCTGAACCCCAACAGGTGGCCTCGAGCTACAGGAAAGTCTCTCGGTTACCACCCTCAGCTTTGGCCCGGTAGAGGGCTTTGTCGGCAGCAGCCAGCAGACTTTGTGGGTCAGTTCCTTCTTCCAGCTCCAGCAGAGAGGCGATGCCCACGCTGCAGCTCAGGGAGATGATCTCCGCTTCCACCTGCACCGACAGGGACTGGACGGCCTGCCGCAAGCGTTCTGTCAGCCCCAAGATTTGCGGGTTTGGGATCCCACGCACCAATAGGGCAAACTCATCGCCCCCCAAGCGGGCCACCAGATCATCTTGGCGAACGTGAGCTTGCAATCGCCGCGCCACCTGGATTAAGGTTTGATCCCCAACCCAGTGCCCCCAGCGGTCGTTGATTTGCTTAAACCCATCCAAATCCAGGTAGAGCACGTGGAGAGGAATTTGATGGCGAAGAGCAAAGGGGATCTCCAGCTCCAGTTGCTTCAGGAAAAAACGTCGGTTATACAGACCGGTTAGCGGGTCGTGGAGGGCGGCAGTGGCCATTTGCAAAAAGAAGGCTTCTTCTGCCGCGTCGTAGTAGGCAAACTTGAGGGTGCTGGCCCCCACTTGAATGCGATCTCCATCCTTCAGGAGAACGCGGCTGATGCGCTCGCCGTTGACATAAGTGCCGTTGAGGCTCTCCAGGTCGGTGAGAACATAACCCTCACTTTCTCTTTCCAGCCGACAGTGCTGCCGGGAGACGGCGTGATCCAAGAGCTGAATGTCCGCGCGGTGGCTGCGCCCCAAAACTCCACCCCTCGCCAAGGGAAACGTCATGCCCACATTGGCGCCGCTGAGCACCGTTAGAAAGGCCGCAGTTGCCTCAGGCTGGGGTCTGCGCTCGTAAAACTCCAAGGGGATCTGAGTGGTTGGCTCCTCTGGCAACTGAGAGAGAGGGTCGAGAGGCATGGAGAGGCCCAACGAATTGTGCGGGTTAGCAGTAAGCACTCGTTATATCCGTATTATGTCGGTTTTCCCCAGGCCGTGTTTGGGTGAGCGAGGGATGTCTCGCCGGTTCTGATCTGTAAACTTGCGGAACTCTGGAGTTTATCGTATACCATCGCACGCGGTGAGGCCCTCAGTTGAGAGCTACGCGAGGATTCCATCCCGCCTGCGCGGTTGTATCGGCCAGCTGTGGGAAGAAGCTCAATGGCAAACCCCAATTTCCCCAGGATCCCAAGTATTTTTCGGGATAACTCAAAAAACGGGTTCGGTTTGCCCCTCGTTCCCTGATTTCGAGAAGAGGCTCTCTCCTCTATGTCCTACAGATCCTCTGACTTCTGAAGAGTTGCCGAGGCGGCCTAGAATGGGTCTGGGATCCCCGAGAGGAGAAATGGGGCATGATTAGACCCAATTCTGCCCATCTATTGACCCCGGATTTTCGCCTCAGCCTGTCGGTGTTGGCTTTGGCGGTGCCGCTGTTCTGGCTTTCGTTTTGGGCGGGGCTAGGGGTGGGCCTGTTTGGCCTGTTTTTGATGGTGCAGACCTCTCTGATCGGTCTGGCCTTTACCAGGACGGCGCTGCAGGTCTACAGCGGCTCCAAGCGCATCCGCGAGTTTCCCTACAGCGAGTGGCAGGATTGGCAAATTTTCTGGCCGCCGCTGCCGGTGTTGTTCTTTTTCCGAGAAACCAAAAGCATTCATTTTTTGCCGATGCTGTTTAACCCTGCTGAGCTGAAGATGTGTTTGGAAGAGCGGGTGGGCCATCTCCGCGCCCAACATCGGTCTCAAGGATCCCCGCCGATTGCTGGTCCGGGTAGCTCCCGCCGATGAGTGGCTCCGCCTTGTGGGTTTGGCAGCAGGCAGAGAGATGGCGCTGGCTGGAGTGTCAGCTTTTGGCGGAGTGGCCTCACGCTTTTGGCTCTCGCCAAGGTCATCCCCATCCCCCATCTCAGTTGGCCGCTCGGCTGCAACTGCCCCCTGAACGGGCCGCGTGGGGCCATCAGGTGCATGGCTGCAACTGGGCTTGGGCAGATGGGATCACGGAAACCCTTGGACAGAAGGGAGAGCAGGACTGCTCTGTTGGTCAAGGGATCCCTACCCGTTCTCAGGCGGATGCGGTCATTGCCCGCCGCCAAGGAGATTCTGCCTGGGTCTGCACCGCTGACTGTGTGCCGATTTTGGTGGCCAGCCAAGAATGGGTGGCAGCCATTCACGCCGGCTGGAGAGGCACTGCTGCGGGGATCTTGTCCAAGGTGCTGCAGGAGTTTTTACAGGCGGGGATCCCTGCTGCTGGGATCCGCGTGGCCATCGGGCCCTCTATTTCGGGGTCAGTCTATCAGGTGTCAGAGGAGGTGGCGGAGCTGGTGCTGCAAAGCCTACCCCCGGGGCTGGATGCCCGCGCCGCTCTCTTGCCCGATCCTCTGCCTGGCAAGGTTCGCCTGGATCTGCGCTGGGTCAACGGTGCCCAAGCCCAAGCCCAAGGGATCCCCCCTGAACACATTGCCGTCAGCCCCCATTGCACCCTCAGCCAACCCCAAGATTTCTTTTCCTACCGCCGCGATGGATCCCTGAAGGATGAGCAGGGCCGTCATTGCGTGCAGTGGTCGGGAATCGGCCTGCGGTCGTAGGAAGACTTAGCCCGGCTCTGCCCGGAGGAACGGGAAGTAGTGGCTATAATTGCGCTCAAGACAGGGCTCTATCTAACTACTGGAGATCCCATGGTTTACCGCGCTGTTTTCTGGGGATTAGCTGGGATGGCTTTGGCTTTCTCTCTCGCTTTCCTTGAGGAGGCTAACGCTCAAACCTCGCTGACTGGCATCAACCGTGACAGCGTACTGCAACTGAACCTTGGGTCGGGACGTAGCCTCCCTCGGGTACCTGTGGGCGGTTCGGGTTCTGAGGAGGGCCGGGATCCTGCTGCTCCTTCGGCGCAAATGTGGGCAGAGTGGCATATTCGCGCCAATGTCTGCACCGGAAACCTATCCACAGAAGAACTGGCGGAGCTGTTTCCATTGGTGAATCAAGCTCTAGTGGATGCCGTTTGCCGGGGAGGAAGTTAAAGGTTGCCCAGGCTGGCGGTAAGGTGAAGAAGGAGCCTCTAGGTCGCTGCTGCATGGATTTTGAGAAACTTTTGGAGGAATGGGTTGCAGCCTTTGCCCAAGTGGCCGAAGAAAGTTTGGCCTCTTTGGAGACTGCCCTGATGGAGCTGGCAGAGCACTTGGCTGTGCCTTTACAGGAAACCCTTAGGCAGTGGGAAGCCCTCTGGAATCTGGAGGAGGAAGTGGAGCTGGAGCCTGAGCCAGAACCCTTTGAGGAAACCCTCAACCCTTCTGGCGAATCTTTCACCACCAGTCGTTTCTTCGTCAGCCCGATAGGATTTGGGGGCGTGGTTGTTTACACTTACGTGGCTTCGCCGCCAGAATACATCGGGGATCCCACCTGCCGCTACAATGCCCATTCTCCAGAGTTGCGCTGCGCCGTCAACCCCTGCGGCCCCTGTGAGGGCTGTCCCCACTATGAGCCCCGGAATGAGCCCCGATGAAGGGTGACCGCCTGATTGTTGCGCTGGATACTTCTTCTCAAGAGCAGGCTTTGGAGTGGGTGGACTCTTTGCCGCAGGTGCTGTGGTGGAAGGTGGGTCTGGAGTTGTTCACTGCTGCGGGTTTTTCCGTTCTGCAGGCTCTCAAGGAAAGGGGCAAGCGCATTTTTCTGGATTTGAAGCTGCACGACATTCCCCACACCGTGGGGAGGGCCACGGCGGTGGCCGTCAGCTATGGAGTGGATCTGCTCACCGTCCATGCTGCCGGTGGCAGTGCCATGTTGCGGGCAGCCGTGGCAGCCGCCCAGGGCAGTTCTTGTCGGCTGTTGGCGGTTACCCTCTTAACCAGCCTCAGCCCCCCGCAGGTGCGACAGGAATTGGGCATCGAGATGGATCCCGCCGACTACGTGTTGCATTTGGCCCGGCTGGCTCAAGCTCAAGGCTTTACTGGACTGGTTTGCTCTCCTCAGGAGGTCTCGCGGTTGCGCCAAGCTTTGGGGCCGGAGGTTTTGCTGGTTACTCCTGGGATCCGTCTGGGCCAAGCCAAGGCGGGGGATGGAGAGGAGGATCAACAGCGCATCTGCACGCCCGACGAAGCTCTGCGGGCAGGAGCCGATTATTTGGTGGTGGGCCGCCCCATCACCGCTTCTCCCGATCCCGTGGCCGCCTTGCGGCGCTTCCAAGCCTCATGGGATGCTGCCGGGTGAGGGTGTGGGGAGATGCCCGATGTTATTGGGGTAGTTCTGTAATGCAACGACGCCGTAGGCTTGTGCAGTGGATCCCTGAAAAAAGGCCGGCTGGATCCGGCAGGAGATGTTGGCTAGGAGTCGGTTTGTCGGTGGTTTTGGGCCTGGTCAGCACTCCTGGGCGCGTTAGGGGTGCGGAGCATTTCGTTCCGGCAAGAGGGGAAGCTTGTCTGGCTGCTCCCCAGGTTTGGGCTGAGGCTCTAACGGAGCAGTTGCCCTTGTTCCTCAATCTGGCCTTGAGCCGCTCCCGCTCTGAGTTTCAGGTTGTGCTGGTGGGGAAGCCGGAGGTTGAAATGCTCTCTCCAGGGTCTCTGGCCCGCTTACGCCAACAGGAGCTGGCTCCGGTTTTGCCGGACACCGCAACTGCTGTTTCGCCAGAAGCTTTTCGGCTGTATTTCACCACGCTGGAGCGCCGCTTGGTCTTGCCCCAACACCCCCAAAAGGAGGGCAACTCCTTGGCCGGTCGGCGCAGCGAAACCCTGCAACTGGCCTACGAGGCTTATGTCCTGCGGGCTAACCCTGGGGATCCCTGGCGGTTGGTGCGTCTGCAGGTAACCGGATCGGGGATCCCCATTCGCGATGTCACGAATGGACTTACCGCCCAGGCCATCCGCCGCTGGCAACAGTCGGGTTGCCCCTTGACGGGCGATCTAGAGTTGACTAGACCTTCTCTCTAGCGGCGCGGAGCGCTTTGCGTCAGCATGAGTGCGGGAGTATGTCACGCGGGGAGATTCTCTTTTGGAAGTAACGAAGGGGCACTTTTTCTCCCCAACCGGCCAAGAGTAGAGGGCGTTGGATGTTCTGCTGCCGGTCGAGGGCCCACCCCGTGTAGGGATAGTGTTCTGCACTGCTCATGCGAACAGGCTAGGGTTTACCCATGAAGTTTCCCCCCGCCACACCCCGCCCGGGCAAGCGGCTGCCCCGCGGCTCATTTCCCCGCCTGAGCTCCTCCAACAGGGACAACCATCGCCTTCGGCGTTTGGTTGGTTTTGGTTTCATGGGCCACTGGCTGCTATGGGGAGGGATGGGCCTTCTTTTGGGGCAGCGACTCCGCTCTTGGGGGCAACCGGCTCCTCTGCAGTGGTGGCGCGTTTTGCCGGTGAGCAGTTCTGAGGGATCCCTGACTTTTGTCCAACCGGAACTGCCTCTCTACCACTCGTTCGCGTCAGTGGTGCGGAGCGCTTTTGCCGACAGGCTACTGCCCTGGCTGGCTCAGGGAACCGGGATCTCGGCTGAAGGGATCCTGCACATCTTCTCAGCTATGGCCTGCTTGGCCATTCTGCTGTTGTGCTGGAGCTGGGGCAACTTCTGGAGTGCCGGTCTATGGGGACTCAGCCCCTGGGTGTTGACCCAAGGGTTGGAGCCAGGCAGCGAGATTTTGGGCAGCCTGGTTTTGCTTTGCAGTTGTGGTGTTGGGCCGGGATCCACCTTGCGCTGGTGGGGTCTGGCCTTAGCTTGTGCCCTGTCTTATAAGGTTTGGCCCTTGGCTCTGCTCTGGGCGGGGCTGTGGACGAGCCAGCAGTGGCCACGGCAACCGTTGCGTTCGCGTCAGCAGTGCGGGGCATCAGGACTGCTTTTGCTGCTGCTGGTGATGGGTTTTTCCTGGTTGGGACGGATTGATTGGCCAGCTACCTCTGCTGAGGTGATTCCCCATCCTCTCAGCTCCCAAAGTGGCTTGGCCGTTTTGGCTACTTTGATGCTGCCCTTGGGGTTGAGCTTGGTGCGGTTGGGCTGGCCCTGGGCAGAACGGCAGCAAGCCCTGCTCAGCTTGGCCGGTTTGGGCCATGTCCTCTGGATGGGGGCGCTGGCGACATGGTTTTGGGATCCCCAAGTGAACACCCTGCAGCAAAGTGCTCGCTGGGGTTTGGTGGTGCTCCCCTTCCTATGCCTGAGCGCCGGCGGCGTCTTGGCTGAGATCCCCTACCGGAGCTGGCGGCGGGTTTTGGGATCCCTACTCCTGGGCAGTTCTTTCTTGTTATCGTGGCAGGCATTGGCCTAAGGTATTCTTTCTCTTGCTTGCCATGACCCAGACCTCGTCCGCATCGGCACCGCGTAGCACTTCGCGGCCCTTGTTGCAAACCCTTTTTGCCCAACGGGCTCAGGCTGTGATCCCTTCTCCTTTCGGGGCGGAGATCCCAGGTGCAGCGCCAGTGGTTACCAGTTTTACCTTTGGGCTGGCGGATCCGCGCCTGTTTCCCAAGGCCGACTTGGCGCGGGCCACGGCGGAGGTGTTGGCGGAAGATGGGGACAATGCCCTCAATTACGGCGGCACGTTTGCCGGGCTGATCAACGTGGTGCTGCAGTTGATGCGGGATAGAGGGGTAGAGGCCCAGCCGGAAAACCTACTGATCGGCTATGGCTCTGGGCAGATCCTCGGCCTGTTGCCTCAGGTCTTCGTGGAGCCGGGGGATGTAGTCATTGTGGAAGGGCCCACCTTCATGGGGGCTGTCAGCCGTTTTGCGGCGGCAGGAGCGCGTCTGATCTCGATTCCGGTGGATGGGGAAGGCATGGTGGTGGATCGCCTGGAAGAGGTGCTGCGCGATCTGGCTCGCCAAGGGATCCGCCCCCGATTTGTCTATACCATTCCCACCTTCCAAAACCCCAAAGGCTGCACCCTCTCTGGGCCACGGCGGCAGAAATTGGTGCAGTTGGCAGCTGAGTACGGTGTGGTGGTGGTGGAGGACGAGGCCTACTACGACCTGCGCTTTGCCGGGGATCCCTTGCCCAGTTTGGCTGCGCTGGATCGGGAAGGCTGGGTTCTTCATGTGGGCACCTTCTCCAAGATTGTGGTGCCGGGGGTGCGGGTGGGTTGGGCCTGTGGTCACCCTGAGATCATCCGCCGCTTGGAGATGTTTCGCAGCGAGGGATCCCTGGGGCCCTTTTTGGGCCGGGTGGTGGCCCGCTATTGCGGGGAGGGCCGTCTGCAAAGCCACATTCAACTCCTCACCCGTCGCTACCGAGAAAAGTGCCAGGTGATGCTGGAGGCCATCGCTCAATATTTTCCGCCCGAAGTCAAGGTGGAGGCCCCTGGGGGTGGATTTTTCGTCTGGTGTGAGCTGCCCCCTTCCCTAAGCGCCAGCACCTTGTTGCAGGCTACCCGTGCCCTGGGGGTCACCTTCCTACCGGGCACCCACTGCTTTGCCGACGGCCAAGGAGACCATGCTCTGCGCCTGGCCTTCAGCTATCAACCCGAGGAGCGCATTGTCAGTGGGATCCAGACCATTGGGGAGCAACTGCACAGACTGATGCACTCTCGCGTCACCTGCTCCCCACAGCCTTAGCCATGCGCCGGAAAAATTGCCCAACGCCCTTCACCAGGTTGGGTGCAGCTTCTGGACGAGCCGGGATCCCGGCCATGAGGGTGTAGTAGTCATCCAAGAGGGTGTGCTCTTCTGGAGAGACCGTGTCGTCCGCGATCATCAGGTTGCCGATTGCTCCCAAAAGTTGCATGCGCTCGGTTTCGCTGGCCTGGGCAAGATAATCGGCCATCCAGCGCTCGGTTTGCTCCATTGGGATAGGCTCTTGGATCAGTTCTCGCAGCTCGGTATCGTGCTCCAAACCATAGCGGCGCAGCAGGGATCCCAAGTAGGCCAATTCCTGGGGTTCCAAATGCCCATCGGCCCAAGCAGAGCCGGCCACAATTTTAAGCATGAGCTGATGTTGAGTTGTGGGGTTCATGGTGGGATCCCTTGCTGAGAACTGTTGTCGCTACGCGACACTTCTGCGAACGTGTCAGGGGGCCAGAGACCTTAGAGGCTGCAGAGTTGAGGGGATGAACAGCTTAACTATAGCCAGACCTTAGGTGAGCCATCTGCATTCGCGCCAGCGGTGCGCAGCCCTTTTTGCGGCTAGAATCGTTATCTGTATTCACGGACACTGAGCTATTCGCGATAGCGGGACGGAGTCCTTTTTCTCGCCCATTCTTGCAATGCTGAGCGCCTCTCCTTGCCAATTGGATCTTGCCATTCTGGCCCCGGGTCGGCTGTACCGCGGCAGCGGCATTCTGGAAGCTGTGCCCCTTGCGGTACTGGGATCCCGCGTGCTGGTGATCGGGGGGGAACGCTCCTTGGCTGTAGTTGAGGCCCCCCTGGAGCGCAATTTCGCGCGGGAGCCTGCCGTCCAAGTCCACTGGACTACCTACGGGGTAGATTGCAGCGAGTCGGAGCTGGCGCGTTTGCAGGCGCTAGCCATGGCGGAATCGGTAACCGGCATCTTAGGAGTGGGGGGTGGCAAGGCACTGGATACGGCCAAGCTAGTGGCCCACAGATTGGGGATCCCGGTGGTTACCGTGCCCACCTCTGCGGCCACCTGTGCCGCCTGGAGCGCCCTATCCAATATCTACTCCGACAGCGGCGCTTTTCAGCAGGATGTGAGCCTGGATCGCGCCCCTGCTGCCCTGATCCTGGACTATGAGCTGATTCTGCAAGCTCCAGCGCGCACCCTAGTGGCTGGGATCGGAGATGCCTTGGCTAAGTGGTACGAGTCTTCCGTCAGCAGCGGCAGTTCAGAAGATGCCCTGGTGATTGGCGCTGTGCAGCAGGCCCGCGTCCTGCGGGATTTGCTCCTCCAGCAATCGGCGGCGGCCTTGAGGGAGCCGGGCGGAACCGCTTGGAAGCAGGTGGTGGATGCCTGCATCTGCCTGGCGGGGATCGTCGGCGGCATGGGTGGGGCTAAGTGTCGCACCGTGGCCGCCCACGCTGTCCACAACGGGCTAACCCACTTGTCGGGGCACCGGGCCACCCTGCACGGCGAGAAGGTGGCTTTCGGCATTTTGGCCCAGCTCCGCCTAGAAGAGATCCTGCAGGGAAGCCAGTTGGCGCTGGCAGCACGTACCCAGTTGCTGGAGTTCTACCGCCAGGTGGGGCTGCCCCTCAACTTGCGGGATCTCAAGCTAGGTCACTTGGGATCCGCCGACCTGCTGCATGCTGCCCAAGTGGCCTGCCAGCCAGGATCCGACATCCACCACCTGCCCTTCCCCGTCAGTCCAGAAGCCCTGTTGGTGGCCCTTACCACCACCGATTTAACCAGCTCCAGCCCCGTTCTGCCTCGGGTCTAGGTCATTGCCCCTGGCAGAGGATCATCTGCCTGCTATCAAACTCCGCCGGTACGGGCCTGGGTCGGCATTGTGGGCAGGCGGGCTTCGCCGTAGGCTCCAGAGGTGGCGCCCACCAAGATCAAGGCTCCGCCCATCCAAGTCCACCCATCCGGGATCTCGGCAAACACCCAAAACCCGATTAGGCTGGCCCAGAGCAGACGGGAGAAATCCAGAGGCAGCAGCATCGTCACCTCAGCCAGCTTGTAGGCCTGGGCGAGGGCCACCTGGCCAATGCTGCCCAGTAGCCCCATGGCCACCATCCACAGCCACTGCTCAGGAGAAGGCCAGGTCCAAACCCAGACGGCAGCCAGAAAGGAAAGGGGGGTCTGCAGCAGGCCCATGTAGGCCGTAATCGTGAGGCTGGACTCGGTGCGGGAGAGGATCTTGAGCACGATGGTCACCCAGGCAAAGAGTGCTGCCGCCCCCAAGGCCAGCCCTGTTCCCAGAGAAAACTCTCGGAAGCCTGGCCTCAACATCACCAAAGCCCCGGCAAACCCCAGGCCCAATCCCAGCCAGCGGGACGAGCGCATCTGCTCGCCCAACACCCATACCGCCATCGTGCCGGCAAACAAAAGTTGAACAAAGCTCAGCGCCGTAGCTTCTGCCAGAGGCAACAGGCTGGCTGCCCAAAAGGAGAGCAACATCCCCACCGTGCTGATCGCCGAGCGCAGGAGGTAAAACTCCATCTTGGCGGTGTGCAGAGACTGGATCCCAGCCCGCAACACCAGCGGCGACAGGGCGAGAAACCCGAATAGGTTGCGCAAAAACACAATCTGAAAGGGGTGAAGGGCGGGAGTGTTGAGCCGGATGATCGCCCCTAAACAGGCAAAGCAAGCAGTGGCCAGCAGCTTCAGGGCAACTCCTTGCCAGAGCCTTATTTTTCCCCACTCTGCAAAGCGGCTCAGCTGGTGGCGATACCACATCTCCAAAGTCGCAGCTCACACCCAAATGGTTTAGGCACTAAGTTTTCAGCCTTGAACTCTCAGCTTAAACGGACTTCCAGGGATCCGAACTGCGCCCCTGGGCACTCCTTGCTGCCCACCGGCCCCCCTGATTCCCAGGGGGAAAAAGATGGGGATCCCAAGACATGGCCATTTCAAGTAGCCATGAAACAACTCACCCCGTCGCTCCATAGCTCCCCTCTCTCTTTGGGAGAGGGGCTGGGGGTGAGGGCGTGGAACCTCTAGGTTTGCTTGAGAATCTCTTTCAAGTAGCCGATGACCGTTTCCGGCTTGAGATGGGCCATACAGGGATGACCCTCCACCAGGCAGGTTTCGTTTTTGAACTTGTTCTCTGCGCAGACCCGGCACTTGTAGGCGGTTTGGGTGAGATAGACGTGGGGCAGACGAGGAGCCCACAGTCGCACCGGGCTGGCCCCATCCCCATCGGCATCGTTGCCAAACAGGGCAATGGTGGGACAGCCCACTGCCGCCGCGATGTGCATCGGCCCCGCATCCACGGAGATACACACCCGCGCCCGCTTCAAGGCTCCTGCCAGCTCCATGAGGCTGGTTTTGCCCCGCAGGTCAACCATTCCTGTTTGGGCCAGCAGTTCGTCTTCGCCGCTGCCGCCGTGGTAGAGGGATCGCTGCAGCTCCGGCGCGCTGCCGATTAGCCCCACCTGCAGGCCCTGTCCCTGGCACCACTCGATGACCTGCCGCCAGTACTCCAGAGGCCACATCTTGGCGCGGCGGGTAGTGGTGATGTGCACCAAGACCTCTGGCACCGGAAAACCGGGATCCCGGCTGGGCAGCTCCAGGCGGAAAAAATCCGTCTCCACGTACGCCAGGCGACAGAAGATTTCGGCGATGTAGTTGCTGGTGAGGATCCCTTTGTAGCGCTGCAAAAACTCCAGGCTGTTCCAGTCGTCGTCTTGGAGCATGCGCTGTACCGGGTCGGAGCCGGGGTCCAACTTGCGGCGAAAATCCAGAGTCAAGCCGGCCCCGGCAATGTACTGGGGGCGCAGGGCCGTTACCGCCACCAGGTTGAGCTCGCTAAACTCGTCGCAATTGATGGCCAAGTCGTAGGGGCCGGCCTGGGTCACCCGCTCTCGCACAGCAGCGGTCAGGGCCTCGAGGTAATCGGGACGACGGCTGTAGAGAGGAAAGCTGAAGTCGATGTAGGGGCAGTGGAGCTCAAAGTCGCGGGTAATCTCGCTGCCAAAAAAATCCAGCACACAGCCGGGGTATTTTTCCTTGAGGCCCCGCAACAGCGGGATGGTAACCACAAAATTGCCCACCTTGCTGGAGGAAAACACCGCCAGGTGGGGATGTTCCCGCAGAGGTTGGTTGGCAAACCGTTGCATAGGGCTGGGATCCCCAGGAAGATATCAACCCCGCTGGAGGTGGTGCGGGTGGTGCAGACAGAGCACTTTTGCTAGGCTAGCATTCCTCTGTCCTGTGCTTTGATGGCCATGCTGGGATCCCTGGGCCTCAGGGGAGACTGGCTTGGCTGCCATCCCAGATGACCACCACAGCAAAGCGATCCAGAAAGCCATCTGTCGCATTCATCTGGCGCAGACTAAAAGCATCTTCGGCGGAAATCACCAGGTCGTAGCCCAGGGTGCGGATGGCACGAATGCGGTGAGGCCGTTCCCCGATGCGGTTCACCAGTGAGCGGGCCTGCTCTTCCGAGGTGGCATAGGCAGCTGTGCCCTCGCTGCCCACAAAGGCCGCGTTGAGGTCTTGGCCAAGAGTAACGGGGGTATAGACTTGATTGCCATCGGGATCAAACAAGCGCATTGACTGGCTAGGCAAGAAATCCAAGCCTCGTGCATCCACAATCAACCCTGTCACTTGCGGTTCCCGCCGCTGGGATCCCGCCTCCAGACCCGTTCCGCCCCCTGGCCCTTGGCCTGTGCCCACCCCTGAGCCAGGACTGGCTCCGCGCACCCCACTCTGGCCGCTGCCCGGCCCGATCACTTCCCCCTGCCGGGATCCAGAGCCACTGCCGCCAGGGCTGGTGCCGAACTGCCGCAACAGATCCAGATCGAAAACCGGGCCTTCTGCCACTTCTCCATGGCCGGGTTGGGCCGGCTGGACTTTTGGATCAGCTTGATCTGTTTGTGGGAGCGGAACAGAATCCTGGGTTACTGGACGCCAGGGCGTTGCTTCAGAAGCGGGCAGGGTAGGGGATCCCCCTTGCAAGCGGTAAAGGGGAGGAAACAGCGTTTGGGCATCCACAGCTTCCACCGGCAAGACCGGCCCCGCCAGCAGGATCCCCAGTGCTGCCCAGCTCACTTGGATCCGTATGCCTTGAATCCTATACTTCCACCACCTCATGCCCACACCTCTTGGCCTCAAAACCTGCGGCCCGCTCGGCAACCGCTCATCCTCCCCCATGCTACCCAGGCAGGGCCGGTTCGGCAGGGGATCCCGCGCAGTCTTCCCCTTGGCTTGAGAGCAGCTGGGGCTCCTGGCCTCTCCCTAAAGGTGGGTCGGAGAACAAGAGATTGATCCCCAGCGATCCCCAGGGTCTTGACCGACAGGCAAAAATACGCAAACATGGGTTCATCATTCTTTATGATCCCCGTTGATCCCCACCTGTGGTCATCAGCGGCTGGAGAGCCCGAGGCAAGCCGATACATCAGCAGGTTCAAGGTTGTCCTCAGAACCACAAGCTGGGATCGGCCCATAGGACAAAAGCTGGAGCATTGCACGAAGCCCGATTTGTCGAAGACAGGAGACCCCGACCATGCCACAAGAGCGGATCCCGTTGGAAGAAATGACCATCCGGCAGTTGCGGGAAGAAGCTGCCCGCTATCAGATCCCCAAGTACAGCCGCATGACCAAAGACCAGCTGATTGAGGCCATTCGAGAGGCCCAAGTCAAAGCTGGCCGCCCTGTCGATGCCATGCCGGAGCCCAAGGGGCAAGAATCGGTCACCCAAACGAAGTTTAGGGGTCAAGAGGTTGCCGGCAAGACGGATCTGGCCGATGTGGACAAAGGGCTGGGGGATCTGCCGGAGGGCTATGGGGAAAGCCGCATCGTTTTGCTGCCGCGGGATCCCCAGTGGGCCTACGCCTATTGGGATGTGCCCAACGAGGCTAAAGAAAGCAAGCGCCGCGAGGGCGGCCAACAGTTGGCGCTGCGCCTCTACGATGTGACGGATATCGATTTCAGCTACCAGCCGGCCCACAGCATGCAGGAGTACCCCTGTGATGAGTTGGCGCGGGAGTGGTATTTGCCGATCCCGGTGAGCGATCGTTCCTACATTGTGGAGATCGGCTACCGGACGGCAGATGGCCGCTGGCTGATGTTGGCCCGCTCGGCGGCGGTGATGGTGCCGCCAGTCTTTCCCTCCGACTGGTTTGAAGAGCACTTCCTGACAGTGCCCTTCGACATGGCTCTGCAGGGCCGCACCCTTTACCAGCTCAGCGAGCCCTACAAGCGCAGCGCCACCGGCATGGGCGTGGTGGACTACAAAGGCGATGAGCCGCAGCAGGGTGCCACGGTCGATCCCTTCCTAGAAATGGTGGGCGGCTTTGAGGCGATGCGGGTGGCGGGATCCCTGTTTGGCAGCCACCAGATGGGCAGCCGCCAATTGGTGCCCGAGCAGGCCATCAGCTCGTTTATCATCCCCTCGGGTGTGGGCATGATGGGGATGGCCATGGCGGAGGTGCCCGCTGCTCCCTGGATGGCTTCAGGATCCGGCCTGGGCCTGTTCTCGGGGGCTTCCGAAGTGCTGCCGCAGCGCTCTCGCAAGTTCTGGTTGGTGGCCGATGCCGAGCTGATTGTCTATGGGGCCACAGAGCCGGATGCCACCGTTACCATTGGCGGGCGCAAGATCCAGCTCAACCCCGATGGCACCTTCCGCTTCCACATGGCTTTCCCAGACGGCAACATCGACTTCCCCATCTTTGCGGTGGCTGCCGATGGCGAGCAAAACCGGGAGATCCACATGACCTTCGACCGCCGCACCCTCTCCCGCCGCACCAACACCAAAGAAGAGGCCATCGAAGAGTTGTTGCCCTGAAGGATCCAACCTTTCCCTTCTTGCCCCCTGGAGCTGGCCGGGGGGCTTTTTTCCCTGGGCTGGAGAGCTTGACTCCAGCCATCGAAACAGGGGATCCCAGCCCTAGGAGAGGTCGATCACCCGGATCAGTTGTTTCAGCTTCTCCATCACCCGTCCAGAGCGAAGCAGGTCTTCCGCCTGTTGGATCCCTTCTGGCAAGGATGGAGCAAGCCCGAGGAGCCACAGATAGCTGCCCCCATTCCAGAGAACGGCTGGGGTGAGTTCACAGGGATCCCCGCTGAGCACCTGCTGCATCTGTTGGAGCAGCTCTTTCTCGCCGGAGAGGGGAATCTCCGGGCCTGCCAAGTGACAATCGCGAGCCTTCAAGAGCAGCCGTTTCCCGCCCTGGTTGAGAATGGCCGCCCGTTCCCGCGGCAGGTCGCAACTGCCTTCCAAACCTTTGACGGTGGTGAATTGCCGAATCTCCCGCAGGGCAAACAGCTCCAGCATCGTGGCCTCGGTGGGAGGATGCACATAGCCGGCCACCAGGTGAAAGGGGCCTTGGTAGGGCGTCCAGACCAGTTCCAAGGTGGCCAAGGGGGGGCGCTTGCCGATTTGATCCCGGTAGTCCATCAGGGCCTGAGCCTGGGGAAAACAGGTGGGCAAATACAAAAATCCCAGCCCGGTTTGTTCCAGCAGTTGCCCCACCCGCTCCAGGGATAGCCCTCGCCAATCCACCCCCAAGCTCCGCCACACCGCTTCCAAGGGCAGCCCATACTTGGTGGGACAGAAGCCAGAGCCATGCAGCAAAACGGCTGACCCTGCCGCTGCCAGCAGCAAAGCCACCAGCACCCCCAGCGGTGCCGTCCGCGAGCGGCCATCGTAGGGATGGCCAAAGATGATCAAGGGATGAGGCAGATCCTGCCGGGGCAGAAGAGGGCCGTACTCTGCATAGGCATCCAACATACCGGCCAGCTCCTCGGCAGTGGGGCGCTTGATGCGGTGGGCAATTAAAAAAGCCCCGATCTGGGCGGGAGTGGCCTCCCCCCGCAGGAGCATTCGAGCAGCGCTGGCGGCCTCTGCCCGGCTGAGATCCTGGTGGGTGTGGGTGCCGCTGCCGATTTTTTTCAACAGCTCGCGAAACTCTTGGCTCATAGCATCGGCGGTCGGGAGCGCTGGGCTACTCAGGATAGGGGGAGATAAGGGCGGAACACTTGAAACTACCGATATGGGTATTTGACCAGAAATTTCTACAAAAGGTCTCTACAAAACCGACAACAGCCCAGCAGAGGGCCAATGGGGATCTGCGCCGGAAGCAGGCTCAGCATTACCAGACTGCCTAATCAGCTGGGCGGCCAACTGCAAAAACCGGCGAATGGGAGGGATCCGATAGCGATCGCTGGTGGTAACCATAACCACCTGTCGCCTCAAGAGGGGGGGCTCGGTGGGTCGCACCTGCAAATCCGGATCGGCGCAGCAGTCCACCAGGGCCGACTCCGGCAGGAGGGCAATGAGCTGCCCCTGTCGCACCACCCCCCGAAAGGCATCCAAGGTGTTCAGTTCCAGGGCTGCTTTGAGGGGAAGCCCCTGCCGGGCCAGATGGGATCCCACCAAGGAGCGCATGGCATAGCCATCCTTGAACACAGCCTGGGGATACTCCGCCAGCACCTTCCAGGGGATCCGCTCGTAGCGGCTGAGGGGATGGGTGGCGGGCATCAATACTTGAATTGGCTCGGAGTACAGTGGCTCCACCACCAGCTCTGCCCCCCGCGTCATCAGGGGGTTCTCCATCACCAGGGCCACATCCACCAGCCCATCCCTGAGCACCTTTAAGGCGCGGTCGCTGCCCAGAGCGGTAACCCGCAACTGCACCTCTGGATACTCCCGGCAAAACTGTTGCAGCACCGGCGGCAGTTGATGGGCGATCAGAGAATGGATCCCAGCAATGCAGAGCTCAGTTTGCTGGCCCTGCAGCCATTCTCGAATGCTTTCCTGAGCCCGCTGCCATTCCTGACAGATGCGACGGGCATGGGGCAAAAGCCGTTCCCCAGCTACGGTTAGAGCCACCGGGCTTTTGCGATGCAACAGCGGAGCCCCCACCGCTTCCTCCAGGGCCTGGATCTGGCGGCTAATAGCCGATTGGGTCAGACCGCTGAGGCGAGCAGCGGCCAAAAAGCTGCCCGTTTCCACCACGTTCAAAAAGGCTTGCAACAACTCCAGCCGCACTCGGGATCCCTTGATGATGTAGCCTGCCGTGGTGGCATCCTAGCTGGGGAAGCGGTAGGCTTTTGTAAACACCGTTACAAGTTGTTTGTTGGACTGGGGATCCCCAAGCCAGGAGGAGAAGCAGATGGGTTGGGATCCAGCCTTGCTGGAGGGGCTGCTCAACTCCGCCATTCCCCACCTTTTCCCCGCTGCCC
This sequence comes from Synechococcus sp. R60.1, assembly GCF_047461835.1. Lineage (NCBI taxonomy): Bacteria > Bacillati > Cyanobacteriota > Cyanophyceae > Synechococcales > Synechococcaceae > Synechococcus > Synechococcus sp. R60.1. The sequence goes on from NZ_JANSIA010000048.1 coordinate 19,906, forward strand.
AGGTGGTCATCCGCCACAAGGGAAGGTGTATCTACTCAAGGGCGGCAGGCCATCTCGACCCTGAGACCCGGCGCCAACCGACAACCTCGGCCACCCGTTTTGACCTGGCCTCGCTGACCAAGCTGTACACCGCCACCGCCTGCATGGCCCTGGTGGAAGCCGGAGCGTTGCTGCTGGATCAACCGGTCAGTCTCCTGTTGCCGGAGTTTCAGGGATCCCGCCCCATTGCCCCCTATGAAGATCCTCTGCAACCAGGGGAATGGATTGCTGTGGAGCCGGAGTCCTTGGGCCAGCTTATTGCAGCAGAACAGGTGACGGTGCGACAGTTGCTGGCCCACACCGCCGGTTTGCCCGCCTGGCGACCCCTTTTTCGACAGCCCGATGCCGAATCGGCCCGGCACATGGCCCTGCACACCTTTTTGGCCTACAGGCCGGGATCCCGCAGAGTCTACAGCGATCTTGGATTGATCCTGCTGGGGCTGGCTTTGGAACGTCTGAGCGGAACCCCTCTGGATCAGATCTTGCATGCCCGGATCTTGCGGCCTCTGGGCCTGAGCCAAACTCAGTTTTATCCAGGGGATCCCTTTGACCCATCCTCTGTCTCTGTCTCTTGTGCCCCCACCGAGCTGTGTCCTTGGCGAAAGCGCCGCCTACAGGGGCAGGTTCACGACGAAAATGCCGCCCGCCTGGGCGGGATCGCCGGCCATGCCGGACTATTCGCCACGGCAGAGGAAGTAGCCGCTTTCGGAGAGAGTTTTTTGACGGGATCCCTGCTGCAGCCGCAGACGGTGAGGGAAATGACCCGCGAGCAGTTGCCTCAGCAAGGGGATGCCCACCGCTGTCACGAGCGCCGGGGTTTGGGGTTTGCCTTGCGCTCCCCGGATCCCTTGGCCAGCAGCTCCCCGTTCAGCCCCAGCGCCTTCGGCCACACCGGCTTCACCGGAACCTCCCTGTGGATCGATCCAGAGCGGGAGCTGGTGGTGACGCTGCTCACCAACGCCGTCTACCACGGTCGGCGGGAGAACGGATTCCAGGCTTTCCGGGTTGCCTTCCATCAGGCCATCCTAGAGGGGCTTTCTTGATCATTGAGTCCCTGACCGTTCCCGCTAGGGTGCCGTAGGCATAACCGAGGCTGAGGTGGACGAGACCTTTTACCGACAGTTGGTAGACATGCTGATACATTTACGCTGAACACTGCTGAACATCACTGTTCAACTATGCAGCGATAGCATTCTGTTTGTTTCCAAAC
>NZ_JANSIA010000049.1:0-21090 GCF_047461835.1 Synechococcus sp. R60.1
GATGGCGCCGCAGGACCAGCCCCATGAGCGCTTTGAGTTCCCTGAAGAAGTCCTCCCCCGCGGCAATGCGCTCTAAAGGAAGCCGTTCTGGTCTCGTCAGGGATCCGCTCCCGGCGAATCTTGAGTAATCAAAAATCAAAAACTAAAGAGTTCAGGGATCCCTCATGGGATCCCTTTTTGTTTTTTGTGATGGGCATGAGGTGGCTAGGAAGGGATCCCGTCTCGCAAGCGGGCGCGAATGGCTTGCCAGATCTGTTCAACCAATTGGGGCGGGCTGGTTTCTGACCGGATGGGCACCCGCACATCGGCTTGGGCGTAGAACGGCTCTCGCTCTTGCATCAGCTTGTACAGGGCAGCTTGGGGGTCGGGGGTTTGCAGCAGGGGGCGTTGGCCGGGATCCCGCTTGAGCCGCTGCCAAATCAGCTCGGGGGTCGCATCCAGCCAAACGGTGAGGCCATGGTGCAAGTAGCTCCAATTTTTGGGGCGCAACACAATGCCGCCGCCTGTGGCGATCACCAACCGGGTGTAGCTGCTCAACTGGGCCAACACCTGCGTCTCCAGATCCCGGAAGTAGGCTTCCCCATGCTCGGCGAAGATCTGAGCGATGGAAGAACCCCCCACCTGCTCCACCAGACCATCGGTGTCGAAAAATTGAAAGCGCAACTGGGCTGCCAGCTCCGATCCCACGGTGGATTTGCCGCTGCCCATCATCCCAATGAGATAAACATTTACGCCGCGCAGGCGCTCAACTTCCTCGGGGTGGATCATGGGAAAGGTACCTAGATATAGCCATGCTCGGCCAGAAACTCCAGAGAAACGCTGCTCTCAAGGGGGGCCAAGCCCAGCAATTTTTCCACATACTTGCCCAAAATATCCGCCTCTATGTTGACGGGATCCCCAACTTGGAGCTGGGAAAGGTTGGTCTCGCGGTAGGTTTGGGGGATCACAGCCACCTTGAACCAGCAGCCCCCTTGGCGCACCTCAGCAATGGTCAAGCTCACCCCATTCACCGCCACGCTGCCCTTGGGTACGATGTAACGCCCGATCTCTTCAGGAACCTTGAAGCTCAGCTCCCAGGCGTTGCCAGTGGCGGCTTGATCCCACAGTTGCCCCACCCCATCGATATGGCCGCTGACAAAATGCCCCCCTAACTTGTCTCCTACCCGCAGCGCCGGTTCCAGGTTGACTGTGCGCGGGCCGAGGGATCCCTGGCCCCAAGTCGAGCGCCGCAGGGTTTCCGGCGAAACATCGGCCAAAAATCCATCGGGCAGAATCTCCACCACCGTCAGGCAAAGGCCGTCCACCGCCACGCTATCTCCATAGGCCAACTGAGGTTGCAACCGGGGACAGGTAACCCGTAGCTGTGAAGAATTGATCAACTGGGCTGTGCCCAAACTTCGAACCAGACCCGTAAACATTGCTTTGGCTCCTTAGGTTTTGCCGGCTGCCTTTTTGGCTTTCTGTTTTTCTCGCTCTTTGGCTCGTTTTTCGGCAGCGATTCGCTCTTGTCGGGCTTTCTCTTTCTCTTCAGCGATCTTTTCTAGATAGTAGTGATAGTTGCCCTGGTAGGCGACCAACTCTCCGTTGCGAATCTCTACAATCTTGTTGGCCACTTTTGAGATAAAGTAGCGGTCGTGAGAAACAAGGATCACCGTGCCATCGTAATGCTGTAAAGCTTCTTCCAGCATCTCTTTGGCCGGGATATCTAAGTGGTTGGTGGGCTCATCCAAAATCAGTAGGTTGGCCGGCTGAAGTAGCATTTTCGCCAACGCCAAGCGGGCTTTTTCTCCCCCGCTCAAAGCCGCTACTTTCTTAAAAACGGCGTCGCCGCTGAACAAAAAGCTACCCAACAGCGTGCGCACTTCTTCGTTTTTCCAGTCGGGCACTTCGTCATGGATGGTGTCCAAGACGGTTTTGCTCAGATCCAAAGCCTCTGCTTGATTTTGCTCGAAGTAGGCAGGGATCACATTGTGTGCTCCCAATTTCACAGATCCCTCGGTAGGTTGCTCTAGGCCGGTGATAAGACGCAGCAGGGTGGATTTTCCTGCCCCATTGGGCCCCAGAAAGGCGACGCGATCCCCACGCTCGATCAACAGCTCCGCACCCAAAAACAAAATCTTATCTCCATAAATGTGCGTCAAATTCTCGATCTTCACCACCTCGCGACCACTGCGGGGAGCAGGGGGAAAGCGAAACTTGAGGGTACGCACGTCGCCAATGGGCGCTTCGACCCGCTCGATCTTTTCCAGTTGTTTTTCGCGGCTTTTGGCCTGAGTGCTGCGGGTGGCACTGGCCCGGAAGCGATCGATGAAGGTTTGTTGCCTTTCAATTTCCTTTTGCTGACGTTCGTAGGCAGCTTGTTGTGCCTCTCGCCGTTCAGCTTTTTGGAGTAGGTATTGAGAATAGTTACCCAAGTATGTCGTAGAAACTCCTCGCTCCGTCTCCACAATTTGGGTGCAAAGCCGATCCAAAAACTCTCGATCATGAGAAACAATCACCATGGGGATCGTCAAGCTCTTGAGGTAGTTTTCCAGCCACTCAATGGTCTCCAAGTCTAGGTGGTTGGTCGGCTCGTCTAGCAACATCAAATCGGGTTTTTGCAGCAGGATTTTCCCCAGGCTGATGCGCATCTGCCAGCCGCCGCTGAAGGCGCTCACCAACCGATCCCCGTCCTCCGGCTCAAACCCCATTTCCGGCAGGATTTTCTCAATACGCGCCTCCAGTTCATAGCCATGTAAACTCTCAAATTGGCGCTGTAGACGATCTAGACGGCGCAAAAGGGTTTCCAACGTGTCCGCGTCCGCCTGCTCCATCTGTTGGGTGATTTGGGCAATTTCTTGGTGAATGCGGTTTTCCTCTTGAAAGACTGTCCAGAACTCTTCTCGCACCGTTCGGGCGGGATCCACTCCAAATTCTTGGGTGAGATAGGCGATGCGCAGGTTGGTGGGGCGGATCACCTCGCCGCTGGTCGGCTCTTCTTGCCCGCAGATAATCTTGAGCTGGGTGGTCTTTCCGGCCCCGTTTACTCCCACTAGGCCGACGCGATCCCCAGGCTTAACTTCCCAGTTCACATCCTTGAGCACCTCACCGGTGGGATAGATTTTGCTAATGTGTTCCAGTCGCAGCATAATGCTCCTTGGGGATCGGGACCAATTGGAGAAGTGTGGCGTTTTCTTTACATTCTTTACTCGATTTTACGTATTCTTGGGATCCCTGTCCATGGATCCTGAGCAATTTCTGCTTGATTTCTCCCTCTCATTGATCTTGCCGGGATCCACGACAGCGTTTAATATTTCTGGTTTGCCTTCAGAAGTGCCTGCTGAACCCTGTTCGATCTTTATTTCATGTCTTCAGGGCTTGTTTGTCGGTACCCTTAGTATGGACTCTTTTGCCAGAAGCCTTGTGAGGCTTCTCTAAGGCTTAAACGACCTCTAATGCCAGCGGGGAAAAGCCAGTTCCTGAGAGAGATTGAAGTAGCCGGTCGTGATGACAATGAGGAAGGTTGATCGGATAAGTTTTCAGTGTATGGGATGCTTACTTCGTCTCTTGTTTCTGAAATCCCCGGCAACCTATTTTTCTCTTTTGGGCATGTCCTAATGAGCTATCAATCCATTGACATTAGCAGTCAGCCCAGACAAGTTATGGTCTCTTGAGTTGACTTCTTATCTAACATAAAACCTTTGTTGATTTTGACAGGAAAGCCAATGGCGACGGGGATCAACTCAGAAGGACACTACGCCTTGGCTTGATCCTCGAGGGAACGGGGGGATCCCTGAAACAGGGCAGGATGACCTGTTCTGCCTCCCTGAACCGACAGAGGATTTTGTCTGTGGGCAGGCGGCTGTTGGGCCAGAAGCCGCTTCACCTCTGCATTAAGCTGACTTTCGTTGAAGGGCTTGGTCAAGTAGGCGGTTGCCCCCGACCATTTGCCGCGGATGCGGGCCAGCAGACCATCGCGAGCGGTAACCATCAGGATGGGAAGGGACTTAAACTCTTCTAAGCTGCGCACAATGCGGCAAAGCTCTAGACCATCGATCCCCGGCATGGCGATATCCATCAACAACAGGTGGGGCCGATGCTGAAACAACAAAGGAAGCACCTCGGCGGGGTTGCCCGTTGTAATCACCTGATAGTTGGGCAAATACTGCCGTAGGATTTCCTGCATCACCACGCTGTCGTCCACCGCCAAGATGGTTATCGGGTTGTGGCGCTTGGTCTGCAGCAGCTCTTGGGGTGTTTGTAGGCTGACCAAACCTTTTTTCGCCCAGGAGGCAAAGAGATTGGCCACCTCCAGCCGATCCCGGCACAGCTTCTTGGCGATTGCTTCCAGCGACTGGCCATCTTTGGTGAGGGTGTGGAGCTTCTGTCGTTGCTCATCGGTGATGCGGTAGCGGTTGACCCGTTCCCAATTGACCACCGGCACCGCCAACAGGGTTGGGATCGCCACCTTCAAATCTGCCCAGCGATCGTGGCGCCGGGCGGCTTCTTGCAGCAGCGGCTCCAACTCAAACCCGCCAATGGGGGCCTCTTGGGCGACCTGCTCCTGCACCTCAAAGTAACAGGTGCCTGCCCGTTCGAATAGGTAGCGGTCGAAATCGGTAAGCAGGTTGAGCCACAGGGCATCTTCCAGCTCCCCCGGCTTGAGCAGGCCCAATTGCGTGATAGCCTCCAGCAGCTCAGGTAAGGAATGGTCTTTCATCAAGCGCTCTTGCACCACCGAGATGGCCCGCTGTGGCCATTCCAAGTTGAGGCGAGGAATAAAGCGGGAGAGTCGTTTCAGCAGGATTTGCGTGTTGAGGGGTTGATCGGCAGAAAAAAGCAGCCTGCCGTGGTAGTAGGTCAACACCCAGGGTTCCGCACCCTCAGAGGGATCCAGTCCCTTGAGGTGAATGTGCAGATATCCAGTGGTAAACCGCCAACCTTGCTGCCTGAGCAGTGGCGCAAGTTCCTCCGAGCCGAACACAAAACGGGACATGCAGCGTTCTCCGGGCCAACTTCTTCAGGCCAAATGAGCAGCGATTCACCTCAGCCACACGCTCAAACCGTCGAAAGGAGAGCTTCAGAGAGCTCACTTATTTTAACAACTGGCTGATCTTAGCTTTCCCGGCCATTCCTTTACAGCAAGGGAATACCGCTTTGCCAACCAGGATATACACCCATGCAATCCCATATGCAGTGCCTTGAAGGATTACCATTGCAAGGCTAGGGTCCGGCTATGGCTCTATCTTTCTAAATTGAGAGCTTGCCGTTGGGCTTGGAGCAATTCTTGGATCCCGGCTTGGGCCATCTCCAACATTTGTAGCAGTTGCGGGCGACTGAAGCAGGCGGCTTCGGCAGTGCCCTGGATCTCGATGAAGGATCCCTGCTCGTTCATAACAATGTTCATGTCCACCTCGGCTTGGCTGTCTTCCTCATAGCACAGATCCACAAGTACCTCTCCCTGCACAATTCCTACTGAAAGGGCCGCCACCTGCTGCCGCAGCGGGGATCCCTGGGCCGGATCCAGCGCCCCCTGTTTGTACAGCCAAGTGATGGCGTCGTGCAGAGCCACATAGCCCCCTGTGATCGCGGCGGTGCGCGTTCCGCCATCGGCCTGCAGCACATCGGCATCGACGGTGATGGTACGGGATCCCAGCTTGCGAAAATCCAAGGCGGCGCGCAGACTGCGCCCGATGAGCCGTTGAATCTCGGCAGTACGGCCCGATAGTTTCAACATTTCCCGCGGCTGTCGTTGTTGCGTGGCTCCGGGCAACATGCGGTACTCAGCCGTCAGCCAGCCTTGGCCGGTGTTCTGCAGAAAAGGGGGAACTTCTTCGGCCACACTGGCGGTGCAAAGGACATGGGTATGGCCGAACTTGACCAACACCGAGCCAGGGGCATAGCGGGTAAAGTGGCGCTCAAAAGAAACCGGGCGCAATTGAGCAGCGGTGCGATTATCTGGGCGTTGCCAGCTCATGGACAGTTCAAAAAGGGATCCCTCGCATTGTCAACCATGTCTGCCCAATGCGGCTCAGGACTTGGAATCTTTGCAGAACATGACTGGGGCGACGGCTGCGGACGGAATTGGTCTGGGAAGGCAAGGACGACAAGTGTAGCAACCGCCGCAAATTGGATATTGCCGGGTATGCCACCTCTACGCGGAAGAAAGTGAAGCACTTGTGAGCAGCAAAACTTCTAGCGGCTGATCTCTACCCTCAGCTGCCCTACTTACCTACTTATTCCCTGCTTGTCCAAGAAAATCTAAAAAAAATGCACCAGCGCACGCTGGCGCAAGAGGGTCAACTTTTACCGGTCAGACATCGACCTAGACAAGGGCAGGGATCCGAGATCCTCCCAAGGCCTCCACCAATGCCCGCACTTGAGCCACCATGGCCACTTCATCCTGGAGCCGGCTGACAGCTTTGCCCACCCCTACACCTGAAGCGCCGGCAGCAATGGCCAAGCGCACTGTTACCGTCGAGAGGCCGGAAGCGCAGATAACCGGTACCGAGACGACACGGCTAATTTCATAGGCGGCGGCCAGGGTGGGGGCAGCCTTCTCGATCAGGCCCAGGGATCCCCCATGAACCGGCTCGGCGCTGGTGCTGCCCTCGGTTTGGATGAGATCGGCTCCCAGATCCTCCAGTTTCTCGGCCAATTCTGCCTGTTGATTCAGAGGCAGAGTGTGGGGAACGGTTACCGACAAGAGCGTGCGGGGCAGAAGAGAGCGGGTTCGGCGGGTAAGGTCTAGGACTTCCGCTGCGGAGAAGATGCGGCCTGAAGGGTAGAAGCTGTCGTAATTGCCGATCTCGGCCATGTCTGCTCCTGCCTGTACGGCTGCGGCCAACTGCTGTGGCTCCACCGCCGACACACAGATGGGCAGATCGATCTGGGCGCGTACCTGCTGCACCAATTCGGGGCTGGCAGCGATATCCACCCAAGTGGCCCCTCCCTGTTGGGCGGCGCGGGTGATGCTCAGAACCGACTGCAGGTCGAAGTTTTGTAGACCGCTGATGATCTTGAGGGCCCGACGTTGGGCCAGAGCGTCGAAAAGAGCAGCGTGAGAGGCAGTGGTCATAGGCTCGTCAGCTTGTGGAAAGGCAGTCTAAGAGGAGTGAAAACAAACGGCTGCTAAAGCTAGGCTTGGGGAAGCCTTTGCTCAGTCTAGAGGGTTTGCCTCAATCCCACAAGGGATCCCTCTTTACCCCATCATCCCAGTCCTTTTGGCTCACCACAATTCTTCAATAGATTCAATAGAATAGGGATCCCTTCTTGCAAGCCATCATGTATCGCTCTCCCTTCCCCTTCCTGGGCCTGCCTGAGCCGGATCCGGAGATGGCCCAAGCGATTCTCCTGCCCGTCCCCTACGAGGCCACCACCTCCTACGGCAAAGGCACCGCCAAAGGTCCTCAGGCGCTGTTGCAGGCTTCTGCCTATGTGGAGATCTACGACGAGGTACGGGATCGCCAGCCAGCTCTTCACCCCGACTTCTCGGAAGAGATCTCCCGCTACTGGACGGCCCCCCCGGTGGAGTTGGAAGGTCTGGGATCTTCCGCCCAGGAGCTGGCTATGGCCGAAATCCAGCGTCGCGCTGCCGAGTGGGTGAGACCGGGGCGGTTCCTGCTTTCCATTGGTGGGGAGCACTCCATCAGCGGGCCCCTGATTGCTGCCCACCTGGCCCATTATCCGGAGCTGCACGTCCTGCAAATCGATGCCCACTGCGACCTGAGAGATAGCTACGAGGGATCCCGCTATTCCCATGCTTCTGCTATGGCCCGCGTGGTGGAGCAAGTGGGCAGCCGCCTCACCCAAGTGGGGATCCGCTCCATCTGCGCCGAAGACCGCCAGACCATTCGCGAGCGCCGTCTGCACACCTTTTTTGCCCACAGCCTGCACGCCAAGCCGGCCCAGGAGTGGATCCCAGAGGTGATTGCCACCTTGGGCCCCCAAGTTTACCTGACGGTGGATGTGGATGGGCTGGATCCCGCTGTTGTGCCGGCCACCGGTACCCCCGAACCTGGCGGCTTGGGCTGGTGGGAGACGGTGGAGCTGATTCGGGCACTAGGACAGCAACGGCAAATCATCGGCGCCGATGTGGTAGAGCTGTCGGTCACGGGAGAACGGGAAACCGATCGCCGCAGCGCCTTCACGGTCGCCAAACTGGCCTATCAGATCTTGGCTGCGGCCTTGGGTTAAGCTCAAGAAGAGCTTGGCCGGCCATCCCCGGGGCACCTGTTCGAGTTCTTTAGGTTTTTGGGTAACACACCTGTGAAATCGGCCCACCCCCGTCGTCCTGCTTTTGAACTTCCCGCTTTGTCCTGGATTCCCTTGGTGGGTGGGGCATTGCTGCTGATCCTCTTGGCCACCTTGCTGCAGTGCTTGGTGGTGGTGCCTGCCGGCACACGGGCCGTGGTGTTCAACTCCCTGACGGGGCTGAAGCCGCAGCCGCTGGGAGAAGGGCTGCACCTCCTGCTGCCGCTGGTGGAAACGCCTATCTTCTACGACGTGCGCACCCAAACCTACACCATGGCCTCCCAACGCTCCGAAAACCAGGGGGATGATGCGTTGAAAGTGCTCAGCGCCGACGGCCAGCAGATCTCCCTCGATGTCTCGGTGCGCTTTCGCTTGGATCCCGACCAAGTGGCCCACCTGCACCAGACCATTGGCCCTTCCTACGTGGACAAAGTGATTCGCCCAGAGGTGCGGACGGTGGTGCGCAATGAACTGGCTTTGCACCGCGCCATCGCCGTTTTCTCGGAAGAACGCGAGCAGATCCAGGAAAATGTGGAGCGGCAGCTCTCCAGCATTTTTGCTGAGAATGACCTGATCTTGCAAAACGTGCTGCTGCGCAATGTCCGCTTCTCCGACCAATTCCAAACGGCCATCGAGCAAAAGCAAATTGCCGAGCAAGAGAAAGAGCGGGAACGCTTCCTCGTGGAAAAAGCAGAGCTGGAAAAACAACGATTGGTGATCCTGGCAGAAGGAGAAGCCCAAGCCATTCGCCTCCAGGGGGAAGCCCTGAAGCAAAACCCAGAAGTGGTGCAGTTGGACTACGCGCGCAAACTGGCGCCCGGCACCCGCGTGATCATCTCCCGACCGGATCCCTGGCAGCGGTAGCGGACAGCCCGTTGGCTCTGGGTTCTGCAAAAATCTATCCCAGAGCATTGTTGCCAATTGGAACGAGAATGGGGATAGCGATCCCCGGCCTGCTGACCTGACGATGCCCCTTGACGAGCAGCTCATCCACAGCCGCATTCAGGCCATCCGAGCCCAGATCCCAGGCCATGTGGAGATCATGGCAGTGAGCAAAGGCTACACTGCCGACCACATCCGCGCCGCCTATCGGGCTGGGATCCGCCACTTTGGGGAGAGTCGAGTGCAAGAGGCCGCCGTCAAACAAGGGCAACTGCAAGATCTGACCGATATCGTCTGGCACTTGATCGGGCATCTGCAGACCAACAAAGTCAAACCGGCCCTCAAGCAATTTGCCTGGATTGACAGCGTCGATAGCTTGCGCCTGGCCAAGCTGATCAACCAAAAAGCCTGGGAGCTGCACCTCACCCCCAAGCTTTGCCTGCAGGTTAAATTGGCTCCGGATCCCAATAAGTTCGGCTGGCTCATCCCCGATCTGTTGCAGAGCCTCCCCGAACTGAACCAACTGCTGCAGGTGCAAATTGTGGGCCTGATGACCATTTTGCCTTTGGGCTTGAGCTCAGAGGCGGCCCTAGACCTGTTTCGCAAGCTGGCCGAACTGGCCGATTACATCCAGCGCAGCGGCTATGAACATCTGCAGGTGCACACCCTCTCCATGGGCATGTCCGACGATTACCTCCTGGCGGTGGCAGCAGGCTCTAACTTGATCCGGCTGGGGCGTGCTTTGTTTGCCGACGCCGAGCGGAAATAGATGTGGCCTCTGTGAAGCTGTTAAATTGTGATTAAATTTTGTGTAAAGCCGTGCAACTCCCCAGTCGCCCTGCGGGGTACCTTCGGGGCGAGAGTTTGGCTTGGCTCGATCAAAAGCGGGGGGATCCCGCCCAGGATTTGCCCTATTGGGGAAATTTGTAATCATTTGCGTTACTTCCGTTAACGTGGGCTCAATCCAGACGGGGAGCAGAGTTCAATCCTGCCAAACAACGGCTTGGCAAGTGAGATGACATCTTCACTTCTTCTGGGTAAACTCTAGTCGTCGAATCAATGGGGTTTTGTTAACCTACGTTAGCCCCCACCTGCTTCGGCAGCTTCCTGAGCAAACCCTGTCTCAGCCTATTGAAAGACTTTGACCGAGAATAAAAGGACGCCCCCTAGCTTGAGTGAGCCACTCAGGATCCAATCAAGAGCCTGAATCCTACGCTCGCCGTAAACCCATGACCTGTAGTGAGGATGTGCATATGAATGTCAATGGAATCTGGAGCAGGGTAAGAGATTTTGTGGGTCTGAATGATCCCGTGGACGGCCTGGAGGAGTACTCTGAAATGGAAGGGCAGGATGATTACCAACTGCTCTACGAGGGACGCCGTTCCCAACCGGCTGCTCCCCCCGAAGAGGAGGAAGTGAGTACCCTTCCGCGAGGGCGGCGGCAACGGGGAGTGGAAGCGGGGGAGGGCTCTGCCGGTCGAGAAGAGTCGCGGGGCCATCGGCGCAGTCAGCATCGGGATCGCTCAGCAGGGGGCAGTATGGGGAGCAACGTGATTGGATTACCGGGCGTAAACCCACCCACCAGTGAAGTGGTGGTGATGGAGCCGCGCAGCTTCGATGAGATGGCTCAGGTTATCCAGTACCTACGGGAGCGCAAGACGGTGATCATGAACTTGACCCTAATGGATCCCGCTGAGGCGCAGCGCTCTGTGGATTTCGTTGCCGGCGGCACCTACGCCATCGATGGCCACCAAGAGCGCATCGGAGAGAACATTTTTTTGTTCACCCCCAGCACGGTGATGGTTTCCACCCCCAGTAGCCAAGTGGTGCAGCCGCTGCAGCGCCCTTTGCAAAGCCCTACCCCCCTCTGGCCCAGCACCTATGAGCATCTGCAGGCAGTAGGTCAGCACTAGTTGCTATGGAGCGGCCACTGCTAAGTGTTATCGGGGGTGGAGCCATGGGATCCGCCCTGCTGCGGCGTTGGGTAGCTGTGGGAGTTTATCCCGCAGCGCAGGTGGCCTTGCGGGAGCCTGATCTGGATAAGGCTGTGGCCCTGCAGCAGGAGCTGGGTATCCGATTGTTGGCGGATCCATCCCAGGCGGGAGAGTCTGAGATTCTGTTTCTGGCCGTTAAACCGCAGCTCTTCCCGACAGTGGTGGCTGAGATGGGCCGGCTGTCCGCCACAGAGCTGGTGATCTCGATTATGGCCGGGATCCCCTTGCAGCAGTTGCAGCAGGCTTTTCCCAAACAAAAGGTGGTGCGCACGATGCCCAACACGCCGGCGCTGGTGGGGGCGGGCATAACGGCCATCAGCTACGGGCCAGGGGTGACGCCTATGCAGGTGGAGCAGGTGGAGAAGCTGTTTCGCGCGGTGGGCGAGGTGGTGACGGTGGCCGAAAGCCAGATGGATGCGGTGACGGCACTTTCGGGTTCCGGGCCGGGGTATCTGGCGGTGATTCTGGAAGGGCTGATCGACGGAGGGGTACAGGTGGGGCTGCCGCGTCCCATTGCTACCCAGTTGGCCCTGCAGACCTTGGCGGGTACTGCTGCCCTCTTGCAGCAAGAAAATCTGCACCCTGCCGTTCTCAAAGACCGGGTCACCAGTCCAGGGGGGACGACCATTGCCGGGATCCAAGCCTTGGAGCAGGCGGGGGTGCGGGGAGCCCTGATGCAGGCAGTGCGAGCGGCCTACGAGCGCTCTTGCCAGTTACAGGGATCCTAGCGGGCCAGCAGCCCTTGCCAGAGGGGACGGGTGATCCAATTCCATCCCACCTTGAGCTGGTGTTCCAGTGTGGGCAGGCGCACCAGATAGGCAGTTCGCCGCGCCAAATAGCCCAGGGGGCCGGTCAGGGTGAGTCCGCCAAGGGCAGAAAGCACCGCCGTATCCACCCCCAGGCTGAGCATTTCCCCCAAGGAAAAGTAGCGAAAGGGCAAGAGAGGCCGCTCGCGGGTGAGCAAAGCCCACAGGTTCCAGGCGCAATAACCGGCCTGTTGAAAAGCCGCTTGGGCTGTGGCCGGCACCGGCTTGCCCTCCGCATCCACCACCGCTGCTGCATCTCCCAAGGCAAAGATCTCTGGGAAGGTGGGGGTTTGTAGGGTGGACAAAACCTGTAGCCGTCCCCGCTCCGTTTTGGGCAGATCCAAATTGGCAATCACCGCTGCCGGTCGGGTTCCGACAGTCCACAGCACAGCATCCACAAGATCTGTGGCGATCTCCTGGGTCTCCAGCCGTTGCAGCTGCAGATGGAAGGGAGGGGCGCCGTTCTCGCCAAGGGCCTCGATGCCCAAGACCTTGGTTTGCAACTCCACCTGCACCCGCCGTTGGGCCAGCGCCTCTTGGGCCGCCTCCCGGCTGGAGGGAGCAAAGCCGGACAAGATTTGGGATCCCAACTCGATGAGGCGGATCCGTCCCCGCCAGCCCAGCCGATCTGCCAATTTGCAGGCCAGTTCCACGCCACTGGCCCCTGCTCCTGCGATAGCCAGAGCCACAGGCTGAGCCGGATCCCGGTCTTCCAACGCCTTCAGGTGGGCGCGCAGCCGCTGAGCATCTGCCAGGGTGCGAAAGGGAAAAGCAAACTCCGCCGCTCCCGGAACGCTCTCCAGAGGGGTTTCTCCCCCCAGCGCCAGCACCAGCGCGTCGTACTCCAAGCTTTGCCCATCTTCCAGCTCCACGCGGCGGGCTTGAGGGTCAATGGCCTGGACAGATCCGCGGCGAAACTGCACCGATCCCGGGGGCAGCAGATCTTGAAAACGGGGGGCCACCTCCCAGTCTTCCATTTCTCCGGTGAGCAGCTCATAAAGCAGGGGGGCAAAGACGAACCGCTCCTGCCGATCGACCAAGGTGATCTGGGGTGGTTCTGGCCAGGGTTGCCGGCTCAGTTCCAAAGCTGTGTACAACCCGCCAAAGCCGCCCCCAAGAATGCAAATGCGATTCATGCTCGGATGGTTCACGTGACGTTATCAGACGTTATCAAAGTTGCGCGAAAGGCCCCGACTTAACAATCACACCCTGCTGATGCAGAAGGGGCAACGAGGGATGGCCCACCTTGGGCTTGAATTGATTTAAACTTTCCCGGCTAGACTTCTCCAGCGTAGTCTTTGTTGCCCCAACTTTGCCAAGCCGGCACTTCTGACAGGGAAGCCCGTCGCTCGTCCAGCCAAGTTTGGAGAATTACCGCCGCCGACTGCTGATCGATTAAGCCCTTCTGGGCTTTGGCCGGGATCCCCGCCTCGCGCAGATCCCACTCCGCCTGCGCGGTGCTCAGGTATTCATTGACGGTAACAATGGGAAGATCCACGGCCACCTGCAAAGCGCGCACGAACCGCTGGACTTTGCGGGCCTGGGATCCCACCGACCCATCCGCCAGAAGGGGGATCCCCACCACCACCACGGTGGCCTGGCGGCGGCGGATCCACTCCTGCACTTGGGCAATATCCTCTGAGAGGGAACGGCGCTGGATCACCCCCAGGCCAGTAGCCAGCAGCCCCAGCCGGTCGGAGCCGGCCACGCCAATGCGGCGGTTGCCTACATCCAGCCCCAGCGCTGAAAGGGGATCCCTTGTGGCAGAATAGTTCAGGCTTATCGACATCCTTGCTGATCTTTATGGCTGCCTGGCCCCCTTTGGGGCTTGCAGTTTCCGTTCCCCTATCCTCTCTCGATGACCCTGTTTGGAGCAACACTCGATGACCAGCGCTACCCTGTCTCTCCCGAAGCATGAAGTGAAAGATCTGAACCTCGCCCCCCTGGGCAAGCAACGGATCCAGTGGGCGGCGCGGGAGATGCCGGTGCTGGCCCAGATCCGGGAGCGCTTTGCTCAAGAAAAGCCCTTTGCCGGGCTGCGCTTGGTGGCCTGCTGCCACATTACGACCGAAACGGCCAACCTGGCCCTGGCTCTACAAGCAGGGGGGGCGGATAGCGTTCTCATTGCCAGCAATCCCCTTTCCACCCAAGACGATGTGGCCGCCAGCCTGGTGGCGGACCATGGCATTTCGGTGTTTGCCCTCAAAGGAGAAGATGTGGCCACCTACCGCCGCCATGTCCAGATTGCCCTAGATCACCGCCCCAACCTGATTATCGACGATGGCGGAGATGTGACGGCGGAGCTGGTGCAGCACCGTCAGGAGCAACTGTCAGAGCTCATCGGCACCACGGAAGAGACCACCACTGGCCTGGTGCGCCTTAGGGCCATGCTCAAGGCGGGGGTGCTCAGCTTCCCGGTGATGACCGTCAACGACGCCGAGACCAAACACCTGTTCGACAACCGCTACGGCACCGGCCAATCCACCCTGGACGGGATCCTGCGCTGTACCAACATCCTTCTGGCCGGGAAGACGGTGGTGGTGGCTGGCTACGGCTGGTGCGCCAAGGGAGTGGCCATGCGGGCCCGCGGCATGGGATCCCAGGTGATTGTCACGGAAGTCAACCCGGTGCGGGCTCTGGAGGCGGTGATGGACGGCTTCCGGGTGATGCCGATGGAAGAAGCCGCTGCTCTGGGGGACATCTTCATCACCGTCACCGGCAACAAGCACGTGATTCGCGGCGAGCACTTCGACCGCATGAAGGATGGGGCGATGGTCTGCAACGCCGGCCACTTTGACATTGAAATCGACCTGGTGGCGCTGCAGGAGCGGGCCGTCTCCCGACAGACGGTGCGCCCCTTTGTGGAAGAATACCGTCTGCAGTCGGGCAAGTCAGTGGTGGTGCTGGGGGAAGGCCGCCTGATTAACTTGGCTGCTGCCGAAGGGCACCCCGCCAGCGTCATGGACATGAGCTTTGCCAACCAGGCCCTGGCCTGCGAATACCTGGTGAAAAACCGGGGCCGCTTGGCCCCAGGGCTTCACCCCATTCCTCTCGAGGTGGACGAGGCCATCGCCCGCCTCAAGCTCAAGGCCATGGGGATCCAAATCGACAGCCTCACTCCAGAGCAGATCGAGTACGGCAACACGTGGACTGCCGGGACTTAAGTGGGTTTTGGGAATTCAATCGGGAGCTGAGTCTGGGATCCCAAGCAGCAGGGCTAGCGTGCTCCCCCCAACCTCGAGCCAGGAGGGGATTCCTAGATTCTGTGAACCTGCGACCAAACGCGGGTGGGCAGACCCCAGACGTAGATGAAGCCTTCTGCTGCTTTGTGGTCGAACTGGTCTCCTGCGCCGTAGGTGGCCAGCTCGGGGTTGTAGAGGGAATAAGGGGAGCGACGGCCCACACAGACCGCCTGGCCCTTGTGCAGCCGCATCCGCACGACACCGGTGACGCTTTTCTGGGTGGCGCGGATAAAGGCGTCCAGAGCCTCCCGCAGCGGCGAGTACCAAAGGCCGTTGTAGATCAACTGGCTGTAGGTGGTCTCGATGCCGTACTTGTAATGGATGACATCGCGGGTGAGGGTGAGGCTTTCCAGCTCGCGGTGGGCTTGGATCAAGACCATTAGAGCAGGGCACTCGTAGATCTCCCGCGACTTGATCCCCACCAGGCGGTTTTCGATCATGTCGATGCGGCCCACCCCATGCAGGCCAGCTAAGGAGTTGAGCTGCTCGAAGAGGGCTTTGGGACTGAGGCGCTGCCCATCCACCCCGACAGGGATCCCTTGCTCGAACTCAATCTCCACGTAGGCGGGCTCGTCGGGTGTCTGGGAAATAGGCCGGGTGAGGGCATACACTTCCTCCGGCGGCTCCCGGTCGGCATCTTCTAGGATGCCGGCTTCAGCGCTGCGGCCCAAAATGTTGAGGTCGATGCTGTAGGGGCTGGACTTCTGCACGGGCATGGGGATCCCGTAGCGCTCCCCATAGGCAATGGTCTCCTCGCGGGTCATCCCCCACTCGCGGGCAGGGGCCAACACTTTGAGCTGGGGATTTAAAGCAGCAATAGCCAGATCAAAGCGCACCTGGTCGTTGCCTTTGCCGGTGCAGCCGTGGGCCACCGCATCGGCGCCCACCTCTTCCGCCACTTCCACCAGCAGCTTGGCAATCAGGGGTCGGGCCAGGGCCGTGGAAAGGGGGTAGCGCTGCTCGTAGAGGGCGTTGGCCTGGATGGCCGGGAAGGCATAGTCGGTAATGAGGGCCTGGACAGCCTCCCGCACCAGAGATTGCTCTGCCCCCGCCCTGAGGGCTTTGGCCTGAATGGCCTCCAGCTCCGCCCCCTGCCCCAAGTCGACTGCCAGGGCCACCACCGATTCCACCCCCCACTCGTGCTTGAGATAGGGAATGCAGACGGAAGTATCCACCCCGCCTGAATAGGCCAATACCACCTTCTTTGCCCGTCCCATGGGATCCCGCCGTTGCCGTTAAAAAGTTGCTAGCCCATTATGCCCTGTGGCAGGGATCCTGGCTGGCCTCAATGTCGGTTTCCTCAGCTATTCTCAAGGGGATTTCTCCTGCCGGGGAAAGGCCGGGGGTGTGAGTGAGCATGGCTGGCAAAAAGACGGCTGCGGCGTGCCGGGGATCTGAGCCCAAGCGAACTGTGGGGCTGGGGATCCTGTCGCTGCTGAGCTTTGTGGCCGGGATGGGGTTTGCCGCCCTCTCCCAGCCAGAGATGGGATCCCCTGTTGCCGTCTCCGAGCCGGAGGTGCCCCGTTTTACCGCCTACGGTTGGCCCTTGTTGGATCCCTTGCCGCAGCCGGACGAGATTTGGGAGTGCGAGCTGGTGGTGGTGGGCGGATCCCTGGGAGGGGTGGCAGCGGCAGGCCATGCCATGCGAGGGGGGGTGCAGACCTGTCTCATCGAGCTCACCCCTTGGCTGGGGGGTCAGATTACCTCCCAGGGGGTATCGGCCATTGATGAATCGCTGCCGATGCGGCAGCGGGGCAATTTTTCCCGCCACTGGCTGGAGTTCAAGGCCTTGATCGAAAGCCAGCCGGTGCATCTGCCGGCCTGGACAGGGATCCCGCCGGGAACCCGCGTATCCGAGATCAACAGCTGCTGGGTGGGAGGGCTGTGTTTTCCGCCCCAGGCCGGGCTGCAGGCGGTGGAAACCTGGCTGCAACAGGCAGCCCAAAATGCCCCCAACAGTCGCTGGGCTACCCAAACGGCTTTTAAGGGGGCCACCTTCAGCGCCGATGGATCCCGGATTGAAAGCATTTACGCTGTGCAGCGGCAGCCGCGGGATCCCGATTTTGTGCCACCGGGACGGCTGTGGCGGGAGCTGGTGAGCTGGTACAGTTGGCAGGAAACGGAGGTGTTCGCCAAGCGAGTGCTGCGTCTACAAGCGCCGCCGGGCCGCTCATTCTTCGTGATCGATGCCACCGATACCGGCGAGCTGGTGGGCTGGGCCGGGATCCCCTATCGGCTGGGTTCGGAAGGGCGAGACGTGACCGGAGAGCCCAATGCCGCCCCCGCCAGCAACCCGGAGTGTACTCAAGCCTTTACCTTTCCCTTCGTGCTGGCCATCCACGACGATGGCGGGCGCTCCCGCGCCGAGCTGGTCCAGCTGCAGCCGGGCTATTCCCGCGCCGAACACCGCCGCGAGTTCGACATGGAGGGTTTCCCCACCTTCAGCGGCCAGAGCTTTTTCAATTACCGCCGCATCGTCAGCAAGGGCCGCCGGGATCCCTTCTACAGCACGCCTGTTCCAGGCGACCTGACGCTGGTGAACTGGAACCGCGGCAACGACTGGGGGATCATGAACCCGCCCCTGATCCTGACGGAAGAGCGGCTAGTGGCCTCAGGGCAGCGCCACAACTGGCTGGGGGGCCTGGATGTCTCGGCCATCAAAGATGGAGAAAACCACGCCCTGCTGTTTGCCGAGTGGCTGATGGAAACCCAATCCCGCAGCGGCTATCCCCTGTCCTTGGTGTTTGCCGAAGAGTCCTTGCTGGGCACCCGCTCCGGCCTCAGCCTCTACCCCTACATCCGGGAAGGTCGACGCATTCTGGGGCGATCTGCCTACGGCCAAGCGGAGTTCCTGATGTTGGAGCAGGATATTCGCGTCGGCACCACTGGGGGGCGGGACTTCAGCCCCACCGTGGTGGGAGTTACCCACTACGCCATCGATATCCATGGCTGTCGCTACCGCAACTGGGAGCCCTCTCTTTCGGCCAGCTCCGCGCCAGTCAACGAGTTTTCCGTCCGTCCCATTCTCATTCCCTTAGAAGCCCTGATCCCGCAGAAGGTGGATAACCTGCTCATCGGCGGCAAAGGGATCGCCGTCAGCCACATTGTCAACGCTGCCACCCGGGTGCATTACGGCGAATGGACCATCGGCTCGGCAGCAGGCCTGACCGTGGCTTGGCTGCGCAGTCAAGCTCCCGGCCTGATCCCAGCTCAGATCGTACCGCAAGGCAAAATAGCCGATTTACAGCGCTACCTGATCTCCCATGGGCAAAGACTGCAATGGTGAACCCAGAGGACACCGTCTCAGCGCGAACGACAGATCCCCACCCAATCGACCCAATTTTTCCGATATCGGGGCCCTAGCCCTCAGAGGGAAGTGAATCGGGATCCCTGCCTGCGCGGGCATCTTCGCTACTTTTGCCATAGCGCTGCTGCCGCCACCACACCAACAGGGGGCTGGCGATAAAAATGCTGGAATACACCCCCAAAGTAAAGCCAATGAGCAGGGCAATGGCAAACCCCTTCAAGGTAGCTCCCCCGAAAATGGCGATGGCAACTAGGGGCAGCATCGTCGTCAGGGTGGTGTTCAGGGAGCGGGCAAAGGTCTGGTTCAGAGATAGGTTTACCACCTCGGCCAGGCTGACCTTGCGGCTCACCAGACGCAGATTCTCGCGGATGCGGTCGTAGATGACCACGGTGTCGTTGACGGAAAAGCCGATGATGGTCAGCAGCGCCACCACAAACAGGCTGTCCGCCTCCATACCCACCGTCAGGCCCAAAAGGGCAAATAGCCCTATCGTCAACACTACATCGTGCAGCAGCGCCACAATGGCAAACACCGCGTAATCCCACTGAAAGCGCAGGGCCAGGTACAGCACGATGAGCCCGAAAGAGATGAGCACGGCCACGATGCCGGAACGCAAGAGCAAACGCCCCACCGTCGGGCCCACTGTCTCCACCAGGTTGCGCTCGAAGGGAGCAATCTCCTGCCGCAGGGTGGCTTCCACGGCCAGCCGCTCTTGCTCAGTCAAGGGGGGCATGCGGATCAGGGCTTCCTGCCCCGTTTGGGTGTCCAGCTGGATGATGCTGGTGCCCAGGTTGTGTTCCTGCAGCGCCCGTCGCAGCTCCTCGGTGGTGACAGGCCGCTCAAAGCTCAGATCCAGCAAGGTGCCGCCGGAAAAATCCAACCCCAGCCGCAGGGGAGTTCCCAGAGAAGCCAGGGAAAAGGCCATGCTGACCAGCCCCACCAGCAGCACCGCCAAGGACAAGCTGAACCACAGCTTGCTCCGTCCAACAATGTCGAAGCGATAGTCGAGCAACCGAGAGGCAGGATCTACGGGGGATAGCTCTTGAGCCGTCATGATTGGGCCGCCTCCATCCGAACGCCGTAAAACTCAGGTTTGCGCAAGCTGGGGATCCCCATTGCCGCCAAGAGCAGGCTACGGGTGCAGGTGATGGCCGTAAAGAAGCTCACCAGAATGCCAATGCCCAGGGTTACCGCAAACCCTTTCACCAGTCCCATCCCCAGCCAGAAAAGCACGCCACAGACCAAAAGGGTGGTCACATTGCTGTCCAGGATGCTGCTGAAGGCGCGGTTAAACCCTTCCGAAATGGACTTGTAGATGGATTTGCCGGCCCGCAACTCTTCTTTGATGCGCTCGAAGATCAGCACATTGGCATCCACCGCCATGCCGATGCTGAGGATAAAGCCGGCGATCCCCGGCAGAGTCATGGTTACCCCCAGCAGTTGGAAGAGAGCAAAGGTACAGAGGGCGTAGATAAGCAGAGCAATGTCCGCAATCAGCCCTGGCAGGCGATAGTAGGCCACCATAAAGAGGAAAACCAGCACCAGGCCCCCGATCCCGGCATAGAGGCTGCGGCGCACGCTCACTTCCCCCAAAGTGGCCCCGACAGTGCGATTTTCGATCACCTGAATGGGAACCGGCAGCGCTCCTGCCCTGAGCTTGACCGCCAAGTCAGTGGCGGTTTCCACCGTAAAGTTGCCCGTGATCACCGCCGTCCCGCCGGTGATGCCGGTGCGGGCAAACTCCGGCCCCACGATCGGGGCACTGATCAACACGTCGTCCAGAAAAATGCCCAATGGACGTTCTGTTCCGGCCAGATCTCGGGTGAGCTGAGTAAATTTTTCTGCCCCCTCCGGCTTGAACTCCAGCAGCACCTCCCAACTCTGGGATCCGCGGCGAGGGGCTTGGGGATAGGCATTGCGCAGCAGATCCCCGGTGAGGCCGACCCGCTCAAACAGAGTATCCGGATCCTCCCCCGCTGTTATCTCTCCCCGCTCGTTGCGGGGCAGCGCGCCGACGGGAACCAAGCCCTTGCGAAACTCCAGTTGGGCTGTATCTCCAAGGAGAGCAATGGCCCGATCCGGATCCGCCACCCCCGGCAACTGCACGAACAGGCGGTCTTGGCCGCTGATCTGCACCAGAGGCTCAGCCACCCCCAGCCCGTTGATCCGCTGCTGGATGACGGCCTCTACCCCCTGCATCACTTCGGGGGTGATTTCAGGCACCTCCTCGGTGGGCACAGCTTGTAGCGTGAGCTGGGTTCCTCCCTTGAGGTCAAGGCCAAGGCGAACCTCCCGGCTGAAGCCCAAGTAAACGAGGGCAACCACCACGGCCAAGATGAAGATCAGCCCTCGCAAAAAGGAGAGCCGACTGAGCCACGACGCTGAGGATCTAGCCATACTGCTGAGAAGGTGAGGAACACGGTCGCACTCGATCTGAGGCTCTTAGGATTTTGGCACTTTGTAAACTACCCGACCCTACACCGCCTTAGCAGTGTAGCGCGGGCTTTCAGTAGCCCTGAGCCTGTTATGCTCTACCAGAGAACAAAACAAGCCCGAACCTCTAGGCTGGTTTACGACAGCCCCCAAAAGCGCAATCACATTCGCACCATTCAAATCCGCATCCCCTT
>NZ_JANSIA010000050.1:0-20418 GCF_047461835.1 Synechococcus sp. R60.1
ATAGGCTACCACGAGATTGGCAAGGCGCTCTGGGTGTTATGCTCAGAGCTTTGCGGGATACCGCCTTTCTGTTCGGAAACGGACAGAATGCTATCGCTTCACCGTTGAGCAGTAATGCTCAGCAGTGTTCAGCGTAAATGTATCAGTTTAAGTTGAATCTGGAACCTGAAAGTTTGATGGGGATGGTGGCAAGGCTATGCAACCCAAAAGCGTTTTCTGGAAGCGGCGGCAGGTGTTGGCCGGCCTGGGATCCCTGGGGGCTTGGGTGTTGGGTCAAGGCTCTCCGTTTGCCCAGAACACCTCCCAGAACATGGTGGATCTGGGATCCCTGAGCTGGGCAGACATTCTGGAGCGGGCGCGGGGCAGCTCTGTCAACTGGGCCATGTGGAGCGGCAGTGAGGCCATCAATGGGTTTGTGGATGGCTGGGTGAAAAGCCAGTTGCAGGAGCGTTATGGCATTCGCTTGAACCGGATCCCGCTCACGGATACCGTTGAAGCAGTCAACAAGGTGATTGGGGAGGTACAGGCCGGGCTGCGCAGCGGCGGCAGCATCGATCTCATCTGGATCAATGGCAACAACTTCCGCACCCTCAAGCAGGGGAATTTGCTCTTCGGCCCTTTTGCTGAGAAATTGCCCAGCTTGCCCTTCTACGATCCCGCCGATATTGCAACGGATTTTGGCCTGCCCACCGAGGGCTATTCTGCACCCTACACCGGCAACTACTTTTTAATGGCCTATGATGCCGAGCGGGTACCCAATCCCCCCCAGAGCTACGCCGAACTGTTGGCTTGGGCAGAGGCCAATCCAGGGCGATTTACCTACGTGGCCCCGCCGGATTTTCATGGCAGCCGCTTTTTGTTGAGCGCCTTCTACGGCGTGACCGGGGGCTATGCCCAGTACAGCGGGCCGGACTTCGATGCCGATCTCTGGGCGCGACAATCCCCTGCCCTGGTGGAATACCTGAGAAAGCTGGATCCCTTCCTGTGGAGACAGGGCCAAACCTACCCGCCCACCTTTGCCCGCCTGGCGGAGCTTTTTGCCAACGGCGAAGTGTGGCTCATCCCCACCTTTATCGATCAGGTGATCTTGCGCAAGGGCAACGGCCAATTTCCTCCCAGCACCACCCCCTATGGGATCCCGGGCACCAGCTTGATCGATCCCTCGTTTACAGCCATTCCCATCAATGCGGCCAATCCTTGGGGGGCAATGGTCCTGGCAGAGGTCTTGGCCAGCCCGGAGGGGCAGCTGGAAAAGTTCAAGCCGGAGGTCTGGGGGGATCTGCCGCTCATTGATGTCAGCCGGTTGTCTGCCGACTACCAAACAGCTTTTGCCCAGCTGGAGGCTGCTGCCGGGATCCCCATTCAAGAGGCCATTGCCGGGGCAGTGCCCATCGTGAACTCCGAATACACAGTGCAACTGGAGGCCCTCTGGCAGCAACAAGTCTTGCCGGGATAGGGGTCAGGTATGCCCCTCACCCCCAGCCTCTTTCCAAAAGGGGAGGTCTTCTGACATTGGAGGTGGGCCGGGCAATGGCGGAGCAGGATCCTCACCTTGGGGCAACCAAACTTGGAAATGCGTCCATCCATCCGAGCTGTTGACGGAGATATTCCCCCCCATATGCTCCACCAGTTGCTTCACCAAAGCCAGCCCCAGGCCGGTGCCGCCGTGCTTCCAGCGATCCGATTGCGGGATCCGGTAAAACTTTTCAAAGATGCGGGGCAGCTCTGGCTCTGGGATCTCGCTGCTGTTGCTGCAGACGAAGAGGATCCCCTCTCCTTCTGAGACAACCCGCAGGTGGATGGATCCCTCGGGGGCCGTGTACTTGATGGCGTTGTGCAGCAGCTCGCGCAGAACGCGCCCCAAGCAGGTGGGGTCGGCCCAAAGCGAGGGGATCCCTGCCTCCAGGTGCAGTTGCAGGTGTTGATGTTTGGCTTGGGCCAAAGGCTGAGCCCCGTCCAGCAAATCTTGTAAATACCGCGGCAGAAAAATATTCTCTGGTTGCAGCAGATACGTCCCGGCTTCCAGCCGTCGCATATCCAGCAGGTCGTTGATGAGCTCGATTTGCCGGTTGCACTCTTTCAGGGCAATGGTGAAGTAGTGCCGCTGTTTCTCGGGGTTATCGCGGGTCATTTGCAGCATTTGCAAGGCCATGCGCACATTGGTCATGGGGGTGCGCAGCTCGTGCGAGACGGTGCTGAGGAAATCATCCTTCAGCAAATTCAGCCGCTCCAATTCCTTCACCTGCGCTTGGGCTGCTTGGTACAGACGGGCTTGGCGAATGGCCAGGGCACACAAGTTGGCCACCTGATAGGCCAGTTGAATCTCGTCTTCGGAAAACTCCTGCTCCGGCAGCCGCTCCAACAGCAAAGCTCCCAGCCGCTTCTCTTTGTCCCAAAGGGTGCAGGCCAGCAGCCGCACCCAGCGTCCTTCCTTCCGACAACAGCAGTGGATTTCCCATTTCTGCTGTGAGGAAGAATGGGACTGCAGCAGGCGCAAGAACTCCGGGTCGCTGGCGTAGTCTGGCCCATGCAAGGGATCCGCCCTGTCGCCCTGAGCTGCATCAGAAGAGAGAAGGGGGGAGTAGCAGTAGCCAGGGATCCAGGTTGACCCATCTTCTAAAAGCAGCAGGATTTGGCAGCAGGTCAGGCTTAGCGCTTCGGCAAGGGCTCTGACCACTTCTTCAAGGATTTCCCCCTCGTTTAGGCTGACCACCATCCGGCTGCTGATGGCGCGCAGCACCCCCTCAAAATGCAAGGCTTGCTGCAGCTTGGCCGTGCGCAGCTCCACCTGGGCTTCTAGCTCCCGGTTGAGGGCTTGCAACTGTTGTTCTGCCCGTTTCTGCTCGGTGATCTCCCGCCCCACCGACAGGATCTCCACCAGGCGGCCTTGGCTGTCGAAAATGCCCTGATCCACCCAGCTAATCCAGCGGGACTGGCCGTTTTCTCCGGGATACTCCCGCTCGCTGCTGTAAAAGGGACTTTCAGGAGTGAGGGCGGCAAAAGCTTGCAACACTTCCTCCCGCTCTTCTTCCGGCAGCCGATCCCGCCAAGGTTGGCCCATCACCTCCTCTGCCCGCTGACCGAAGAAGCGCAAGTAGGCAGGATTGACGAAGGTGATGCAGGTATCGGGCCGAAAGCGGCAAATGAGCTCTGTCTGCTGCTCCACCACGGCGCGGTATTCTTGCTGCTGCTGCCACAGACGATCCAGCAGGGCCTGCTGAGCTGCTGCCGCCTGCTGCCAGGCTTTGGTTAGCGTCTGCACCTCCTGGATGGGGCCGGGATCCAAAGGAGGCCAGGGCTGGAAGCCGCTTTGGATAAATTGCTCGGCTACTTGGGTGAGGCGGCGCAGGGGACGGGAGAGAGCTTCGCCGAGGAGGATCCCTGTCCCCAGCATGCTCAGCAATAGCCCACCCCCCAGCAGCGCAGCCTGTTGGGCGCCCCGATGGACTTCGGCCAGAAGGGTTGCCTCTGGGATCCCGTACACGAAATAAAAACCTAGCCTCCCTTCACTCTGAACGGACTCCACCTCCACCCAGTAGGGGATCCCTCCGACCTTGAGGCGCAGCGAATCTTGGGAAGAGGCCGTCCCCCAGGAGCCCACCTGCTCTTGCACGGCCACCAGCAGCGGGTGGGGAGCAGGCCCTGCCGTGCTGGCCACCACCTGTCCTTCCTCGTCCAGCAGAAAACTCACCTCTGCAGGAGAACGGCCTTCCATCTGTTCCAGAAAGGCTTGAAGCTGCCGGACGGAGAGGGAAGCCACCAAGCTGCCGTAAACCCGCCCCCCCGAGTCGGTCAGGGATAGGGACGTCATGATCAGCCGCTCTGGATCCTGGGCAGGAAGCTCCGCAAAAAATCGGGTTACCACCCAAGTGTCGCGGATCCCTTCCGACTGCAGGAGCTGGGGAAACCAGAACAACCGCCTCAAATCCACAAAGCCTAACTGCCTCCTCAGGCCAGTGGGATCCCCTGTTTCCGGATCCCGTTGGCAGCCCTGGACGGATCCCGGCAAGAGGCCGGGTGTGTGGTAAGTCCAGATCGACCCATCGGCGTGACGGCGGGCGATCACAAACCCCCCTTGAGCCGAGACAAAGCCGACATAGCTGAGCTCAGGAAATGGCTGCAACTGGCGGGCAAAGTGAGCTTCCAGCACCTCTAGATCGGCTGGGCTGGGGGTTGTCAAATCGGGCAGCAGCCCCCCCCTCACTGCCCCTTGATTGAGGGCATTGATCTGAAGGGGAATTTGCAAATATCTGGCAAGATGCTCTTCGGTGCGGTCGGTAACTTCCCGCCTCAGTTGCTCCGTCAAGCGCAGCGCCAGGTGTCGCCCGCCCTGCCAGGAGAGATAGGCCACTCCCCCCACTCCCCCTGCTACTGAGAGCACTAGGGGCAGCAGCAACGCCACCCGCAAAGGAATGGAGCGGAAAGGCCACCGGGATCGCACTTCAGAAGAACTAGAGGAAGACGGCATGGGATCCCTCACAGAACCTCAGGCTTGGGGAGGTTCCAAAGCCCGCTGCAGAGTGCCAAGGCCGATCTCGGCCGCAATAGCCAGAAGGGCCACTGGAACCGCCCCCACCAGCAAGATGGCGTTGTCATAGAGAGCAAACCCTAGGGTAATGAAAGTACCCAGCCCTCCCGCGCCGATGAATGCTGCCAGGGTAGCACTCGCAATCACCTCAATGGTAGCCGTTTTAACACCGGCCAAGATCACCGGCAAGGCCAAAGGGATCTCCACGTGCCGCAGTACCTGGGCAGGGGTCATGCCCATGCTCAGGGCAGCTTCCCGCAGGGCCGGCTCAAGGCTGCGGAAGGCCACATCCGTGCTGATCAGAATGGGGGGCAACGCCAGAAGGGTTAGGGCGACAACTGCCGAACGGAAGCTAAGGCCAAAATAGGGGATGGCCAAAAACAAAATGGCCAAACTGGGGATCACCCGCAGGCTGCTAAACGCATTGATCACCACCAGGGAAAGCATCTGGGAGCGGGAGCTGAAAAAGCCCAGCGGCAAACCCAACAGCAGCCCCATTCCTAAAGGCACCGCCACCAGTTGTAGGTGTTGGACGAAAGCTTGAAACAGCGTGTCGCTGTGGTTCTGGGCGTAGGCCAGGGAGCGGGCCAAAAGGCTCATCTAGAGGTGTGTGGATGACAGAGGGATCCAAGACAAGCCCCAGTGTAGCGCCGGCAGGCGATCTTGACAGTGCGGAATAGTGCAGAGCGGGGATTTAGCACCAATCAGGGAGATGGGGTCACTCCAATTTCGGTCTCCGACCTGCTAACGCGGTGCAATCAACCTCAACTTTCTCCCAAGGATTAGAACCCACAGCGCCGCCTGCCGACAAAAATAACCATCTGTTTCACTGCCCATCTGAGTTGCCATCTCTATCCTGCTGATCTTTCTCAATCTTGTCTGGATCCCTGTTTGGGGGGTGGTTGGCTTCTCGCTCTTGCAAACGGCGGATTTGGGAGCGCACCTGCAAAGCAATCTGTAAAGCAGCCTCCAGGATTCGCCCCTGTTCGCTGGCCTGCTCGCTCACCTGTAGGGCCGTCAGCGCTGCCAAGTTATCGCCGAAGAACTCGCTCTGCTGCTCGATCAGGTCTTCGTTTTGCCGCAAGATCCGTTCGGTTTTCAAGGCGCGAATGAGATCGGCCCGGGTCAGCTTCAGCGCTTCGATCACCTCAGCCCTCTGGGCCAGCTTCACCTCGGGGTTGCCCGCTTCCACCAACTGGTCGTTGACGTGGATGGCCTGGATGATTCGGTTGTAGCGATCCACTTCCCCCAGCAAGTTCAACAGCAGCGGCATGCGGCGGCTGCGGAAAATCCAATAGGCTTGGCCCAGAGCGGCAATAGCCGCCAGGATCCCCCATTCCACCGGCCAAGTGCCCCAAGTGGCCTGTAGGCCAGGGATCCAAATCCGCCCCACCAGGGTAAGTAGGGATCCCCCTGTCCAGAAGGTCAAGAAACGCAAGAACAAGTCCAGCGTCACCAGCAAGCGTAGGAGATCCCAGAAGGCGGAGAACTGGCGCAGACGGTCTTTAAAACGACGAACGGGCCGAGGCCGATACAACCAAGCCACCGGCACTTGAGAGAGGCTTTCAACTTGAGCTGGGGAGATGATCAGCTCTTGCAAGTCCCGCTGCATCGCCATTTGCTCTGCTGAGGCTGGGAAGTTTTCCCATTGTACTTGCGACCTTGAGCAGCTTGGGCTTGCTCAGGGATCCCTTCCCAGAAGGGAAGCTGCCTGGCCAAGTCTCGATAGAATGGGGTTCGCTGGGCTGTTTGCGTCTTCACGCCCTCGTGCTCACGTTGTAGGGCAACAGTGAGACACAAGACAGCTCGTCAAACGCAAAGGAGAAGAGCAGGGTGACCAGCCAATTGCGCCAACTGAAGGCCCATCTCGCTGAACCGGAAAACTTTGCCCCCTATGGACAGGTCATTTGCCCCACTCCCGATCACAAACCCTTCGACAGTCAAGATGCTCAGTTGTTCTTGAATCAAGGGCAGCCCCGCTTTTACATCATGCGCTTGCCTCGCCGCGGCCTCAAGTTTACTCAGATCACCCACCACATCCGCTGCACCCAGTGCCTGGGATCCCTCAATGGCAAGGAGTGGTTTATTGGTGTTGCACCCCCTGCCGATGAGCTGCACGTGGATCAGATTCAAGCCTTTCGGGTGCCTGGGGATCGCTTTATCAAACTGGAGATGGGTACCTGGCATGCCGGCCCCTATTTTGACCACGAAGAGTTCATCGATTTCTACAACTTAGAGCTGGCCGACACCAACATCACCGATCACGAAACCATAAACTTACTCCAAACCTACAACCTGGAGTTCCAGATCACCCCCTGACAAGCTTTTGGGGATCCCTTGTCAACTTTCTCGTCAATCGGGCAAAAAGCAGCATTGATCATTGATCACAGCAATCTTTCGCTTGAGCGCAAGAAGAGTTGTGGGGATCCGTACTCCACTATGGGTGGAGAGAGAAAGTGGGCTTGGATCCCAGTCCTAGTGGATGTAGCCGACTTGGGTGAGCGTTCCTTGACTTGGGCTTAACAAAGGAGGGGCGCGGGGAGCTATAAGTCCCGCGCTGTATGCAAAGCATCAGCGTCGGGATACATGGACTCCCCGCACTTGTCGATTCTCTCGATGGGATAAGACAAGTATTTACCAGCAGCTATAGCTTGTGGTAAACTGCCACTATGCTGACCATGAACTACACTTACCGGATCTATCCAGATGCCGCGCAGCAGGCCAAGCTGCGGTCGTGGCTTGAGACGTGCAGAGGCGTGTACAACTACGCTTTGCGCGAACTCAAAGACTGGATTGCTTCCCGTAAGTGTCCCATAGACAGATGCTCACTGGAGAAGGAGTACATCATTCCTGCCGATGAGCCATTCCCGTCTTATCATCGTCAGCAAAATAACCTACCCAAAGCAAAGAAGCAATTCCCGCATTTGGCCAAGGTGCATTCTCAGGTCTTGCAGGCTACGATTCGCAGGCTGCATGATACTTGGGAGGCATTCCAGAAGCGGGGATATGGGTTTCCCCGTTTCAAGAAACAAGGCCAATTTAAGTCTTTTGTGTTTCCCCAGTTCAAGGACAATCCCATCTCCGGCAGCAGTATCAAGCTACCAAAGATAGGAAAAGTGCCTATCAACTTGCATCGTCCTATCCCAGATGGGTTCAAGGTCAAGCAGGTGAGGGTACTGTCCAAGGTAAGAGGGACGCAATGGTATGTCGTCGTTACCATCGAATCGGACATATCGGTTCCCGATGCTCCGGTTCACGGTCGTGCGATTGGGATTGATCTGGGATTGGAACGGTTTTTGACGGTTTCAGATGGTAGCTTCCAGGAGCGACCCAAGTTTTTTAGGTCGATGCAACGCAAGCTGAAATTGCTGCAACGCAGAGCGGCACGAAAACAGAAGGGGTCACGAAACTGGGAGAAGGCACAAATCAAAGTTGCCAGAATGCACCATCGGATTGCGAACCGTCGTAAAGATTTCCACCTAAAGACGGCTCATAAGCTTTGTGACCAAGCGCAAACCATCTTTGCAGAAGACCTCAATGTCACAGGCTTGACACGGGGAATGCTGCGAAAAGGTTGTGTTGATGTCGCTTTTGGACAATTTCTGTCTCTGTTGGAATGGGTGTGCTGGAAACGTGGAGTGTACTTCGCTAAAGTCAACTCCAACGGGACTAGCCAAACCTGTCCCAAATGTTTTGCTACTGTCAGCAAAACGTTGACAGCAAGGGAGCATCATTGTCCTGAGTGTGGGTATCGAACTCATCGTGACCATGCAGCAGCAGAAATGGTTTTGCATCGTGGACTAGAGAATGTAGTAGCCCAGGGACTCTGGGGAACGGAAACAGCCTGCCAAGTCGTTCTGTCGGGGGTCTATGACCTAGATAAGTGGCGTGGGGCAGGAATGCCTAACCGTGAGGTTAGGAAGCCCGCGCTGTACCCGTAGGGTCAGCGTCGGGAGGATGTCACGTTATACCCTTGTCGGCATAAGTTTTGACGCTGTGGCCCACTCGGCCAGGTGATAGAACAGGGTCAAACCCAACAGCATTTGGGAGGTTTGTTGTCATGGCTACGTTGCAACCCAAAGTGACCCACCAGCTTTTGGCGGCCTTAGCCCTGTTTGCCTGTCTGGGCTTGTTGCCTGCTTGTGGCGAGAGCAGCAGCAGCACCGTCAGCCCCCCCAGCATCACCCCCACCCCCACCGGCTCATAATTCGGCTGGTTTTTGCATGCCCTTGCAGCGGTTGCCCAAGTTGGTTCAGCTTTGGGCTTTGAGGATCGCGGGGATCTTTTGTCTTTGTCTGCTGGCGGCCTGTGGAGGATCCCCTACCTCGATGGAGCCACCGCGGGCAGGGGAAGTGCCGATTGCCAGCTTCCTGTGCCGGTTGGATCGCCAGACCCGCAGCTTCACGGGGCCTATTTACGCCGAACAGCCCCAGGTTGCTACCTGCAACCCCGGTCGCCTTACGCCTGCAGCAGCCCAAAAGATGATGGATCGGCTGAATTTTCTACGGCTGTTGCACCAGTTACCGCCGGTGAAGCTCAATCCTCAGTTCCTAGAAGCCGCCCAGCAAGCGGCCTTGATGCAGGTAGCCAATGGTACTCTCAGCCACCAGCCGCCCCCTTCTTGGCGCTGCTTTACCCCTGCTGGGGAGGCGGGATCCCGCTTCAGCAACCTGGCGGTTGGGCCCATCCTAGAGCTGAACGGCCCCGATCCAGGCCGGGTGTTGGCGCGGCAGGTGGACATCTATTTTGCCGAGCCAGGTCGAGAAAACTTTGTGGATGTGGGGCATCGCCGCTGGAACCTGTATCCTCAGTACGCCCAGGGGGCCTACGGCATTGTCTTTGACCCACGGGCTGGACGGGTGACCCAGGCCAACGCCAACTGGATCTTCGGTTTTGACGAGTCGGTGCCAGATCCAGAGTTCATCGCCTTCCCGGAGAAAGACGGCTACCTCTACCGCCTAGAAGGGTTTTCCGGCCAGCCCCTGTCTGCCTACCGCTGGTCTTTCTCGGTGCCCAGCCGTGGCGGCAAGGCTGATCTCAGCCAAGCCCAAGTCCGCATCACCGATGCCCTCAGCGGCGAGCCGGTGCCTGTTGGAGATCTCCGCGTGGGGGATCCCGCCTTTGGCCTGGAAACTTTGACCTACTCCGTGGGTTCGATCCAGCCCAATCGCAACTACACCTTTGAAATTAGCGGCATTCGCCTCAACGGTGGCCCCCCCCGCAGCTACCGCTACACCACCGCTCTCTACGACTGCGATCCCCAAACTTCCCAACGGCCCGCACCCCTCACCGAAGGGCTGGGGATCCCGCCCCGTCTGCTCTGGCAGATGGAGCCTTTCAACTCTTTCAACCCTCTCAACTAGCTTTTCCTCACCCCCAGCCCCTTTCCCAAAGGGGAAAGAGGGGTCTGCTGCTCCTGGAAGCCTGACCTTATGCACAAATTGCAATCAGAAGGTGACAAAATAGCATAACTTGTTACAAAGTGTAACTGCCAATACCAAAGTTAACGGTTCGTCATCGCTAGGGTAGCCAGTGTTCACCCCACGGCAGCGATCATGGCGAACCAATTTGAACGCCTCAAAAGCGAAAAGGATGGCTTGGCGGTCAAGGCTGAGCTGGAGGCGTTTGCCCGGATGGGTTGGGAGAACATTCCTGAAGACGACCGGGATCACCGCCTCAAGTGGCTGGGGATCTTCTTTCGCAAGCGCACCCCAGGTCAGTTCATGCTGCGGCTGCGCCTGCCCAATGGGATCCTAACCAGCGGCCAAATGCGCATGTTGGGCGCAATCATCCACCCCTATGGAGAACAGGGCGTAGCCGACATCACCACCCGGCAGAACCTGCAACTGCGGGGCATCCCCATCGAGGAAATGCCCCAGATCCTGGGCTACTTGAAGGAGGTGGGCCTGACCAGCATCCAGTCGGGCATGGACAACGTGCGCAACCTCACGGGATCCCCTCTGGCTGGTATTGACCCGGATGAGCTGATCGATGTGCGCGGTCTCACCCGCAAGGTGCAGGACATGATCACCAACAACGGCGAGGGCAACCCTTCCTTCAGCAACCTGCCGCGCAAGTTCAACATCGCCATCTGCGGTTGTCGCGACAACTCCGTGCATGCGGAGATCAACGACCTGGCCTTTGTGCCCGCCTTCAAAAATGGCCGCCTGGGCTTCAACGTCCTGGTGGGCGGCTTTTTCTCGGCTCGCCGCTGCGCCGAGGCAATTGGCCTAGATGTCTGGGTGGATCCCCGCGATGTGGTTCCTCTGTGCGAGGCGGTGCTGCTGGTCTACCGGGATCACGGCCTGCGGGCCAACCGGCAAAAGGCGCGGTTGATGTGGCTCATTGACGAGTGGGGCCTAGAGAAGTTCCGGGCGGCTGTGGAGCGCCAGATAGGCCACCCTCTGCTCAGGGCAGCGGAAAAAGATGAGGTGGTCTGGCACAAGCGGGATCTGCTGGGGGTGCATGCCCAGAAGCAGCCGGGCCTCAACTTTGTCGGCCTGCATGTGCCGGTGGGGCGGCTCAACGCCCTGGAGATGATGGAGCTGGCCCGCTTGGCGGAGGTGTACGGCTCCGGAGAGCTGCGGCTGACGGTGGAGCAGAACGTGCTCATCCCCAATGTGCCCGACTCCCGAGTGGCCCCGCTCCTCAAAGAGCCGCTCTTGAAGAAGTTCTCCCCCAACCCAGGGCCCTTGCAGCGGGGGTTGGTGTCCTGTACGGGCAACCAGTTCTGCAACTTTGCCCTCATCGAGACCAAAAACCGGGCTGTGGCCTTGATGGAGGAGCTGGAGGCGGAGCTGGAGATCCCCCAAACGGTGCGCATCCACTGGACGGGCTGCCCCAACTCCTGCGGCCAACCCCAAGTAGCCGATATCGGCCTTATGGGCACCACTGCTCGCAAGGACGGCAGGGTGGTGGAGGCCGTGGACATCTACATGGGGGGAGAGGTGGGCAAAGACGCCAAGCTGGGCGAATGCGTGCGCCAAGGGATCCCTTGCGAAGACCTCAAGCCCGTCTTGGTGGAGCTACTGATTGAGCACTTCGGGGCCAGGCCGCGTCAGCATCCGTCCGCCGCCCAGGCTTCTGTTTTGGTAACCCGCTAGCGGTTCTGTTGCCGTCCTGAAAGTTTTTCTTTCTTCGTCGTTGTAAATCTTGGAGGTTTCGATGTCTAAGCTGTTCAGCACTTCCTCTCCCGTCTCCCGTCGGCAATTTTTGGCCGGGGTGGCTGCTCTCACGGCTGGGGCGGCCACGGCTGGGATCCCGCGCGCCCAATCGCAATCCTTGGGCAAAGGCTACTGGGTGGCGCAGGCCGATACTCCCGAAACCACCAGCGCCAAGCTGGGGTTCATCGCTCTAACCGACGCGGCCCCCCTGATCATCGCCAAAGAAAAGGGGTTCTTTGACAAGTACGGCATGAAGGACGTAGAGGTGGTCAAGCAGGCCTCTT
This sequence comes from Synechococcus sp. R60.1, assembly GCF_047461835.1. Lineage (NCBI taxonomy): Bacteria > Bacillati > Cyanobacteriota > Cyanophyceae > Synechococcales > Synechococcaceae > Synechococcus > Synechococcus sp. R60.1. The sequence continues at coordinate 11,976 of NZ_JANSIA010000050.1, forward strand.
GGGGCACCACCCGCGACAACTTGGTGCTGGGATCCGCCGCCGGCGGCATCGATGGGGCACACATCCTCACCCCCATGCCCTACCTCATCACTACCGGCAAAGTTACCGATGGCAAGCCGGTGCCTATGTACATTTTGGCCCGTCTCAATCTGGACGGTCAGGGCATCAGCATTTCCAACCAATATCGGGATTTGCAAATCGGCCTGGATAGTTCCCCCCTCAAGGCCAAGTTTGCCGAGCTTCGAGCTGCCGGCAAAGATCCCAAATGTGCGATGACCTTCCCCGGTGGCACCCACGACCTATGGATGCGCTACTGGCTGGCCGCAGGCGGGATCGATCCCACTAGCGACGTCTCCGTCATTGTGGTGCCGCCGCCGCAGATGGTGGCCAATATGAAATCCAGAACCATGGAAGCCCTCTGTGTGGGCGAGCCTTGGAATGCCCAGCTGGTGAACCAAAAAGAGGGGTATAGTGCCCTCACCACCGGCGAGCTGTGGAACGGCCACCCGGAAAAGGCCTTTGCCCTGCGGGCCGACTGGGTGGATGCGCACCCGAAAGCCACCCTTGCCCTGTTGAAAGCGGTGCTAGAAGCCCAGATCTGGTGCGACCAGATGGAAAACAAAGAGGAGATGTGTCGCATCATCGGCGACCGCCGCTGGCTGGGGGTGCCTGTGCCCGATATCTTGGGCCGTTCTCGGGGCACTTTTGACTACGGCACCGGCAAGGTCGTTGAAAACAGCCCCCACCTGATGAAGTTCTGGCAGAACTACGCTTCCTACCCCTTCAAGAGCCACGATCTCTGGTTCTTGACCGAAAACATCCGCTGGGGTTACCTACCTGCCGACACCGATACCAAAGCCTTGGTGGAGCGGGTGAATCGGGAAGAACTCTGGCGAGAAGCTGCCAAAGCCATTGGTCAGGGGGCAGCCATTCCCCCCAGCACCTCTCGAGGAGTGGAAACCTTCTTCGACGGGGTGCAGTTCGATCCCGAAAATCCTGCCGCCTACCTGGAGAAATTGGCGATTAAGAAGCTGGCCTAATTTCCCAACTTTCCCCAGCAAGTTAGCTGCAAACCCTCTGTCCAGGAGAGAAGGGATCCCCGAATCCCCACAAAGAGTGTTCAACTGAAACCCCTTCTCTCTTGGGATCCTCTTAAGTCGACTTCAACCTTACTCCCAGCAAGCCATGAGGATTTTCCACTCTGCCCTACAGTTGGGCTACCACCTCTTTCGGATCCTGCTTCCCCTACTGGTTGGCCTAGGCCACTGGCTGCTGAAAACCGGCCAAGGTTCTGTTCTTCAGTCCAGTACCGGAATCGGTTCTCCCGCCAGTTCTGCACCTTCTTCTGCTTGGCGGCAAAGAGTCCAAATCCACAAAGCGCTGCGTCGCATTCTGTTGCCCGCTACGGCCATTTTGCTCGTCCTGATTCTCTGGCAAATCATTTACAGCCGCCCCGGAGCCAACTTGCCCACCCCTCTCCAGGTTTGGCAGGACACCTGGGATCCCCTCATTAAAGATCCCTTTTTTGACTATGGCGGCAATGCCAAAGGGCTGTTCTGGCAAATTTGGGCCAGCTTGCGGCGGGTGTTCATTGGGTTTGCCCTGGCCGGCTTGGTGGGGGTTGTGGGCGGCATGATCATCGGGGTCAATCGCTGGCTGTACGAGGCTTTGGATCCCATTTTTCAGGTGCTGCGCACGGTGCCGCCTTTGGCCTGGCTGCCGATTTCTTTGGCTGCCTTTCGAGATGCCAACCCTTCCGCCATTTTCGTAATCTTCATTACGGCCCTCTGGCCCATTTTGATCAACACCGTTGTCGGCGTACAGCAGATCCCTCAGGACTACCGCAACGTGGCCAGAATTGTGCGCATGTCCGGCTGGAAGTACTTTTTCAAAATCGTTTTCCCGGCAACTGTGCCCTATATTTTTACCGGCTTGCGCATTGGGGTGGGCTTGTCTTGGCTGGCCATTGTGGCAGCGGAAATGTTGATTGGCGGTGTGGGCATTGGATTTTTCATCTGGGATGCCTGGAATAGCTCCCGCATCAGCGAAATCATTCTGGCTTTGATCTATGTCGGGATGGTGGGTCTTCTGCTGGATCGGATCACGGCTTGGATTGGCTCGCTGGTGGTGGCTGAGGATCGCTAAATGAGCTTGGCCGAGTTTTAGATTGGTTGCTGACAATTTCTCCATGCTCTCAGAAATCATCTCAGGGGAATCATGAAGACCCAGCCTTACATTGAAGTGGATCATGTCGACAAGGAATTTCTCCTCGACAACGGAGAGGTCTATCCTGTCCTGAAAGACATCCACCTGGAGATCCAAAAAGGGGAATTTGTCTCGCTAATTGGCCACTCCGGCTGTGGCAAATCGACCCTGCTCAACATCATCGCCGGCCTGGAAAAGCCTTCCCGAGGGGGCATTCTCCTGGAGGGCCGACAAGTTACAGATCCTGGCCCAGATCGCATGGTGGTGTTTCAGAACTATTCCCTGCTGCCCTGGCTGACGGTGCGGGAGAACGTTGCCCTGGCTGTGGACGAGGTGCTGGGATCCCTTCCCAAAGCGGAGCGGGACCGGATTGTGGAAGAGCACATCCGCCAGGTGGGGTTGCAGGGGGCAGCCGACAAGCGACCGGCCCATCTGTCAGGAGGGATGAAACAGCGGGTAGCCATTGCCCGGGCTTTGGCCATCCGTCCGCGGGTGCTGCTGTTGGATGAGCCCTTTGGCGCTCTGGATGCCTTGACGCGCGGCAACCTGCAGGAGCAACTGATGGAGATTGCCCAGGCGGAGCAGCTCACCTGTGTCATGGTTACCCACGATGTGGATGAGGCGCTGCTGCTTTCGGATCGGGTGGTAATGATGACCCAGGGCCCCGCTGCCCGCATTGGCCAGATTTTGCGGATCCCTTTTCCTCGACCCCGCCATCGTTTGGAAGTGGTGCGTCACCCCGACTACTACAGCCTGCGGGGAGAGATGATCTACTTTCTCAACCAGCAAAAGCGGGCTCGCCAAAAAACGCCTGTTCGCGTGGCCATTGCCAAACACGGCCTGGAGAAGGTCAATTTGGAGGTTGGCTTTGTGCCCCTCAACGACTGCGCCCCGCTGGTGGTGGCGCAGGAAAAAGGCCTGTTTCAAAAGCATGGCCTGGAGCAGGTCACCCTGGTGCGGGAGCCAGGCTGGAAGACCATCTGGGAAGGGATCCGCTCCGGTCGGCTGGACGCGGCTATGGTGGTGGCCGGGATCCCGTTGGCTTCCACCTTGGGAGTAGGGGGAGTTCCGGTGCCTTTGATTACCGCGCTAACCCTCTCCCGCGGCGGCAACGCCATTACCTTTGGGCGCAGACTTTTGGAGCGAGGCGTTCAAAGCCTGGCGGATTTTCGCCAATACCTCAACCACACCCCCGACACAGTCCACACCCTGGGAGTGGTTCATCCGGCTTCCATGCAAAACTTCCTGTTGCGGCACTGGCTGGCCGGTGGGGGGGTGGATCCGGATCGGGACGTTACGTTGACGGTGATCCCACCCCCGCAGATGGTGGCCCATCTCAAGGCCGACAACATCGACGGCTACTGCGTCGGCGAGCCCTGGAACTCCCGCGCTGTGCGGGAACAGGTGGGGGTTATCGTCGCCACCACCCCTGAAATCTTACCCAGCCACATTGAAAAGGTGCTGACGGTGCGCCAGGACTGGGCCCAAAGCTACCCCCGCACCCATGTAGCTCTGGTCAAAGCACTACTGGAGGCTTGTCACTACTGCGATCAGCCGCAGCACCGTTCTGAGATCTTGGAGTGGCTGGCTCAGCCCCAGTATGTGGGCGTGGCCCTGGAGGATCTGCAGCCGGGGTGGAGGGGCATCCTGCAGCGGGGAATTGCCGATGAATCCCAAGCCCTCACCGGTTTTCACCAGTTTGCCAACGGGCGCAACACCTGTCCGGAAAGATTGGAACACCTCTGGATCCTGACGCAGATGGCTCGCTGGGGACTCTGCGCTTTTCCCCGCAATTGGGTTTCGGTTCTCGACCAAGTTCTGGACAGCGAAACCTACGCCCTAGCCGCCAGAGAACTGGGCCTGCCGGATCGGGCCCACGACCGCGGAGCTTTGCTCTTTGCCGATGGATCCCGCTTCGACGGAGAGGATCCCGTTGCTTACCTGGAGTCGGTGGCCATCCGGCAGGATCTGAAGCTGCAGGAGTACCAGCTCAGCGAAGTTTAGCTTTTGTTACCTTAAACTCTCGATTGGAAAACACCATGATGACCAGCTCCCGCACGTTCTCCTCACCGCTATCTTCTGCTTCTCCGGTTGCAGGACTGCCCCTTCTTTGTCTTCAGAATGTGGGCAAGACCTACTTCACCTCAGCAGGGCCCTTCGTTGCGCTGGAAAATATCAATCTGGAAGTGGCCGCCGGTGAGTTTGTTTGCATTATCGGCCACTCGGGTTGTGGCAAATCCACCTTGATCAACATGGTGGCGGGTTTTTCGACTCCCACTTCGGGATCCATTACCCTCAAGGGCCAGCCCATCACCTCCCCAGGGCCGGATCGGATGATGGTGTTTCAACATTATTCCCTTTTGCCCTGGCTGACTGCCTTTGAAAATATTTATCTGGTGGTGGATCAGGTGTACCCAACCAAACCCCGGTGGGAAAAAAGGGAAATTGTTCAAGAACATCTGGAATTGGTAGGTTTGGCGGAAGCAGCCCACAAGCGGCCCAAGCAGCTTTCTGGAGGCATGAAGCAAAGGGTAGCCATTGCCCGTGCTCTTGCCGTTCGTCCGCAAGTTTTGCTCTTGGATGAGCCTTTTGGGGCCTTGGATGCCATTACCAAGGAAGATCTACAAGATGAGCTGCTGGCCATTTGGCGGGATCACCGCTGCACAGTTTTGATGATTACCCACGACATCGACGAGGCTCTCTACTTGTCAGACCGTGTGGTGATGATGACCAACGGCCCCGCTGCCCATATTGGTGAGATCTTGACCATTCCCTTTGAGCGACCGCGCATCCGCTCCCGCATTATGGAAATGCCTGAGTTCTACGAATTGCGTAACCGCGCCCTTGACTTCCTCTATCGCCGCTTTGCCCATGGAGGGGATTGAGCTAGGGTTCAAAATACTTGGAGAGGGAAGTTGATGGCCACTGCTCCGGTTCAGGTAGTTCCAACCGATCTCCCAATGGAGGAGCGGGTCTCTAGCTTGCCCAAAACCCTTGCCGACTATCTGGCCAATCCAGTTGCCCAAACCAAATGGGTAGATGGCTACATTGTGGAGAAAGTGGGGCAAACCTTAGGGCATGCAAAGATCCAAACCCGACTTCTCTTCCGTTGGCTCGGTTATGTTGAATGTCAGCCATTGGGGGGTATGGTTTTGGTGAAGGCTCCCGGCCAAACCAAAGGCAGAGTCAGAAGACCTGATGCTGCCTACTCATCTCCAGATTTAATCCAGCAATTTGGAGAGGATATTGCCACGCTGCTGCAGAGCTATCCTCTGGTTGAGGAGATCTTCTCTCCAACCGACTGTGGAGAAGATATTTTCCTAAAAGCCCAAGAGTATCTCAGCTCCGGTGCGCTGGAAGTCTGGCTGATTTTTCCCAGAAGCAAATACGTTTTTATCCAAACTCAAGATGGCCATCTTTGGCCAGCTGAACAGGACACTGACAAGAGCTAGGTTGTATTACCTGGCTTGGAGATCCAAGTTGCCGCTCTTCTCAGCTAAGGGATCCAAAATGCGAGAGAATTGGGCGTTTAATAGGGATCCCAACTCATGGTGACCGCGATGGAGTCGGAAAAAGCTGTCATCAAAACCCTATGTCCCTATTGCGGTGTGGGATGTGGATTGGAGGCGGTTTCGACAGCCTCAGGTGACTGGAAAATGAGAGGCGACCGGGAGCATCCTTCCAGCTTGGGGATGGTCTGTGTAAAGGGGGCCACGATCCTGGAGGCAGTTGGTCGAGATCGGCTGCTCTCTCCCCTGTTTCGGGAGAGCTTGGATCAGCCCTTTCGCCGCATTTCTTGGGATCAGGCTTTTGAGGAGATGGTTTCTCGGCTGCGCCGCCTCAAAGACAACCCCCACTCCATAGCCATGTATGGATCGGGGCAGTTGCTCACTGAAGACTATTACGTTGCTCAAAAGCTCATTAAGGGCTGCCTGGGCACCAATAATTTTGACACCAACTCGCGCCTGTGCATGTCCTCGGCCGTCTCGGCCTACACCCAATCCCTGGGATCCGATGGCCCCCCCTGCTGCTACGAGGATCTCGATCTCTGCAATCTGGCTTTTCTGGTGGGCACCAACACCGCCGAGTGCCACCCCATTCTTTTTAATCGCTTGAAGAAGCGGCACAAGCCCGGATCCCCCCTCAAAATGGTGGTCGTGGATCCCCGGCGCACTCAGACAGCAGAAGCTGCCGATCTCCACTTAAAAATTTGTCCTGGAACCGATATCGATCTTTTCAATGGGATTGCCCATTTGTTGTTAAAGTGGGGATCAATGGCTACCGATTTTATCGAGGGCTGCACCCAAGGTTTTGCTGAATATGCAGCTTTGCTGGCCGATTATGAACCGCAGATTGTGGCCCAGCGCTGCGGAATTGCCACCGAGGATTTGATCGAAGCAGCCAAGCTTTGGCAGGGATCCCAGAGAGTTCTATCCCTTTGGTCGATGGGCCTAAACCAGTCCAGCGAGGGCACCGCCAAGATCACCAGCTTAATCAACCTGCATCTCCTGACCGGGCAAATTGGCCGACCGGGGACGGGCCCCTTTTCCTTGACCGGCCAGCCCAATGCCATGGGTGGTCGAGAGGCAGGGGGGTTATCCCATCTGCTGCCGGGATATCGGCTGGTGAGCCATCCCCAGCATCGGGCAGAGGTGGAGCAGGCTTGGGGTTTGCCCGGCGGTTCCCTCTCTCCCTGCCCAGGGCTGAGGGCTACCGAGATGATTGCCGCTCTGGAAACCGGATCCCTGCAGTTCTTTTGGATTGTGGCCACTAATCCTTTGGTGAGCTTTCCGGATCTGGAACGGGTCAAAAAAGCCCTGAAAAAGTCTCCCTTTACCGTTTACCAAGAGGCTTATTACCCTACAGAAACGGCAGAATATGCCCATTTGCTTTTGCCCGCCTGCCAGTGGAGCGAGAAAACCGGGGTGATGACCAACTCCGAGCGCAGGGTTACCCTTTGTCAAGCCTTTCGAGACCCCCCTGGCGAAGCCCGACCCGATTGGGAGATCTTTGCTGAAGTGGGGCGCAGGTTGGGCTTTGAAGCGCAATTTTCCTTCCAAACCGCGGCAGAGGTTTATGCAGAATTTGCCGCCCTTACCGCAAATCGCCTCTGCGATCACTCCGGCCTCAGCCATGCCCTTTTGGCAGAACAAGGCCCTCAGCAATGGCCTTATCCCAAAGAAAGAACCTCGGCCCCTAAGTCCACTCGCCTCTACACAGATTGGCGTTTCCCGACCCCCAATGGCCGCGCCCGCTTTATCCCCCACCATTCCCGTGGCCTAGCAGAGCCGCCGGATCCCCAGTTTCCCTACGTATTAACCACGGGCAGGCTTTACGGCCATTGGCACACCCAAACCCGCACCGGCAGGATTGAAAAAATCAAGCAAATGCACCCCCAACCCTTTATTGAAATCCATCCTCGCGATGCGGAAAAGCTGGGCCTCCAAGATGGGGATTGGGTTCAGGTGCGTTCTGCCCGCGGGCGGGCCTATTTCCCGGCCAAGATAACTGCCAACATTGCCCCTGGAACAGTGTTTGTGCCCATGCACTGGGGATCCCTCTGGGCAGAACAAGCCGAGTGTAATGCCCTTACCCATGACATCAGTTGTCCCGATTCCGGCCAGCCGGAATTAAAAGCCTGTGCCGTTGCTCTTGAGAAAGCCGACCCACCGCTCAAGCAATCCCCTCAACTCTAGATTTGGTTCCTAATCGAGGTTCCCATGACTCTGTTTCAGTTTGAGCAAGATTTTGCCGACTCTCTGCGATGCATCCCCATGACCTTGCGCCTAAAGCTGGATTTGTGCGGGATCAAGCTCAAGCTCCATCAATGGGCCAAGTTTTCCTTAGAAGAGCGGCGGAAGTGTGTTGATTGGCCCTCTGAATCTCCACAGGATCTAGAAGAACTCCGCAACCATCTGCGCCATTTGGTTCGCTCCATCTGCCACGAAGAGGCGCAAGAGATTCCCATTGACCCCCAGCCTGAATGGCAAAATCCCAACCAGATCCCAATGGCTGTCCAACAAAAAGCTCAAGACCTGGGGATCCGGCTTGCCCTCGATTTCTGGAGAAACTTGCACGATATCCAGAGATTTGCCTTGCTGAAGTTGAGCCGATCCCATCACGAAAACAAAAATTTCTTGCCCGCTCTGCGAGAGTTTGGCGTAAACTACCCGGCTCCGACCGCTAAGCGGTACGGAGCGGGCTTTCAGTAGCCCTGAGCCTGTTCTGCTCTACCAGA
>NZ_JANSIA010000051.1:0-20378 GCF_047461835.1 Synechococcus sp. R60.1
TTGTTGCTGAACTTGACTTTGCGGGAGAGCGCTTGCTGTGCCTTGCGCAAGCGCGCCTCGTGCCGCTTGAAGCTGTTGAGGGGCGCGTAGAACGTGCCGTCCGAGAGGGTAGCCAAGCGGGCAATGCCCATGTCCATGCCCACTGCGCCCCCCTGCGGAATAGGCCAATTAACCTCCCGCTCGGTCTGGATCGACACGAACCACTTGCCAGCGTGCTTGGATACGGTGACGTTCTTCACTGTGCCTAGCACTTCTCGGCTATTGCGGTAGCGCACCCAACCAAGCTTAGGCAGAAAGATGCGGCTGTTGGCCTGGTCCAGCTGGATTTGCTTGGGCTCGGGATAACGGAAACTGTCCGACCGGCCTTTTTTCTTGAACTTCGGGAAGCCGGCGCGCTGGGCGAAGAAGTGGCTGTAGGCTCGCTCCAAATCCTGGAGCGCCTGTTGCAGCGGATGCACCGGCGCATCCGCCAGCCACGCTGTATCTGCGCTGTGGCGCCACGCGGTGAGCAGCTGGCACAAGCCCGCATAGCCTAGCTTTTTCTGGCCTTGCTCGTGACGCTCCTTCTGCAACGCCAGTGCTTTGTTGTAGACGAACCGGCAGGAGCCAGCAAAGCGGCGCATCTGCCGTTCCTGCTGGCTGTTGGGCAGCAATTCGTACTTGAAGGCTTGAAGTCGTTGCACCGCTCAATCGTATTCTTGGCCTATGCGTGATGACAACGATATTCACATGGCCGGCACTGCGTTTTTAAAGGGCGTCGGCTACGGTCGGCGCTATCCTTCCCTGCCCTGAAGGACGGGGCTTGCCGCGCCTTTTGGTCAATGGGATCCCTCTCCTCAGGGCACGACCAACACCGGGCAGGGGGAGAGATCGATCACGCGGTGGCTCACGGAGTTGTTCTGCCCCTCTCCAGACAGGGTGAGGCCACGGCAGCCCATCACAATCAGGCTGATCTCCAGCTCGTCTGCCACATCACAGATGACAAAAGGCACCTTCCCCTCTCGATACTCACTCTTGACGTTGCTGAGGCCGATTTGATGCAGGCCGGACTCCGTTTGCTTAAGCAGGTTGTGGATGTTCTGCCGGGCTTGCTCGGCTCGCTCCGGGTCAAGCTCCGTATCATCCAGCACAGAAAGCAAATACACTTGGCTCTTGTAGCGCTGTGCTATGTCCGCCACCAAGGGCAAGGCGTGGCTGGTCTCACGCGAGTTATCGATGGGAAAGAGCAGTTTGTCGAACATAGCCGAGGATCCCAACGGTCGACCCCAGTCCCTATCCAAATTCAAGTTCAAGGCGAAGGCTGACTTTATTCTACCAACTTTGCCGGGGGCTGAAGGATCCCAGCCCATTTTCCTATTGTGAGGGGCTCGACCTTAGCCGCTTGGCATCAACCGGAAACGGGAGCCCTTTTGGATAAGCAGTAGAAGACGCCCTGCATACTGCTCATGGGAAAGCCCGACCTTTTGAAGCTGTGCTTGGCTGGGGTTTACGCAGTTCCTGCCGTTGGGCCACTTCCAGATCAAGCTAAACGGCAATTGGGATCTAGAGCCGCAGAAATGGTCTCCTGGATCTGCTGTTGCTGCAGGGATCCCTCGGGCAGTTGCCTATTGTTTTTGACAAACCTGGCATTCCAACTCGCCGTCAGGGCACCATCCACAAAATCTGCATCTGATAAAAGGCTCAAAGTTTGCTGCAGTTCTGCCGTGTTGAGAACATTGCCAATACACAAAAAATATTCTGGAAACCCAAAAAATCAGAAGAGGCCAAATCCTCAGTAGCATGAAAGTTATTCCTATGTAAATCTTATCTGGCTTTGATTGCCTCTTTGGAACGAATCGGTAGAAATGGCCAGCGGAAAATCGAGCGCACTTCCCCCCTCTGCAGACCTCAACCGGTTAGAGCGTGCAAGGCTCCTGTTGCCCGCCGCAGAAACCGCAAGAGAAGGTTAAGCTAAGGCTCTGTTGGCCCCTGACCATCAGATTGGCAGGATGGGTGTCATGTTCCAGATCCAACCCCTGACTCCAGAACGGATTGCCCGTATGGCGGCAGGAGAGGTGATCGACTCTCTGGGGGCTGCTCTGCGGGAATTGCTGGAAAATGCCCTCGATGCCCAGGCCACCCGCATTCAAGTGGAGATCTGGCCGACTCGCTGGCAGGTGCAGGTGGGGGATAACGGCCACGGCATCCCGGCCTCGGAGCTGGAGCAGGTGGCCCGCCGCCATACCACCAGCAAGTTGGACGGTCGCAGCCTAGGGTTTCGTGGGGAAGCCCTGCACAGCCTAGCCCGCTTGGGATCCCTAGCTATCCAAACCCGCCACGCTGACGATGCTCACGGCTGGCTGGCCGCCTACGACCGACAGGGGGAGCTGATCCACAAGCAGCCGGCAGCCACTGCCTTGGGAACGGTGGTCACGGTTGCGGATTTGTTTGCCGACTGGCCTCTGCGCCGTCGGGCCTTGCCCCAAACTCGCCCGCTCCTGACCCTGGTGCAGAATGCAGCCCTAGCCCATCCCTGGGTCAGTTGGCAGGTGCATCAGGAAGGGCAATTGCTGCTCAGCCTCTGGCCGGGAAAATCTCTGCAAGATCTGCTGCTGCAGGTGTTGCCGCAGTTGGATCCCACGGATCTGCGCTATCGGCGGATCCAGGATGGGGATAGCGATTGGGAAGTGGTGCTGGGCCTGCCGGATCGCCTGCATCGCCCCCACCCCGATTGGATCCGTGTGGCCGTAAACGGACGGTTTGTGCAGATGCCCGACTGGCAACGGCTGATCCAGTCGGTTTTTCACCACGCGTTGCCTCGCCACCGTCATCCACTGGTGGTTGTTCACCTGCGCCTGCCCCCAGAGCAGGTGGATTGGAACCGTCATCCTGCCAAAAGCGAGCTCTACCTGGAGAATCTGACGGCCCGCCAGGAGCAGTTGCGCCAACACCTGCACTCCCTTCTGCAATTGGGATCCGGGCAAGCCAGCCGCCGCTCTGTGCATCTGATCCGGGCCAGCGAGGCCAAGGTGGTCTATCGAGTCTCGCCCGATTTTCAGAGCCATCTTCCTCCCTCTGACCGGCCAACTTCTCTCCTGCCCCCCCTCAAGGCGCTGGCCCAACTGCATCGGACCTACATCTTGGCAGAGCACCCCCAGGGGTTATGGCTGGTGGAGCAACACCTGGCCCACGAGCGAGTTCGCTATGAGTACATCCAGCAGCATTGGCAACTGGTAGCACCGGAGACGCCCATAACGCTGCAAGGACTATCGCCCCAAGCCCTGGAGCGGTTGGAGCAGTTGGGGCTGGAGCCAGAACCCTTTGGCCCCAATACCCATCTCATTCGACGCATCCCTCTGGCTTTGGAGTCGGAAGATCCGGAAGAGGTACAGGGATCCCTGCTAGAGCTCAGCCGCTGTCAAGATTTGCAGGCAGCTCAGGTGGCGGTGGCCTGTCGAGGGGCCTTGCGCAATGGGATCCCGCTGACCCTAGAGCAGATGCAAAAGCTGTTGGAAGCCTGGCAGCGCACCGCCAATCCCCACACTTGTCCCCATGGCCGACCGGTGTACCTGACCCTGGCAGAAAGAGATCTAGCCCGCTACTTCCGCCGCCGTTGGGGTCTCTGTGACCGGCCTATCTCCGACTCCAAACTGGGATCCCTATGGGAGCTGGATCCGCTGGGAGACAGGTTTGCCGCCCAGGTGCGCTCTTCTGCGTCGGATCCCACGGACGAGCCCAGCTCCACCCCACTATAATCGGGGGTGTCCAACTGCTGAAACCCCTGAAACTCCATGGCTTCTTATCTCAAACTCAAAGCCCAAGAAGAGACCTGGCTGCAGCGCCATTCCCGTCTGATCTTGGCGATCTTGGCCAGCCTGGGATCCCTGCTGACGGCCTATCTCACCTACACCAAGCTGACGGAGCAGCCCGCCGCCTTCTGCACTGGGGATGGAGGGTGTGACCTGGTACTCTCCAGCCGTTGGGCAGAGTTTTTGGGGATCCCGACAGCGGCTGTTGGCCTGCTGGGGTTTCTGGGAGTCTTGGCGCTGGCGGTGCTGCCGGATGGGCTCCCATTGGTGAAGCGGTGGCGCTGGCCGGCCCTGTTTGGCTTGGTTTCCGCCATGACCGCCTTTGAGATGTACATGCTTTACCTGATGGTGGCGGTGCTGCGGCAATTCTGCATGTACTGCACCACCGCGATCATCTTGGTGGCGGGGCTGGGGCTGGTGACCGTGCTGGGCCACCGCTGGTTGGATTGGGGCAAGCTGGCCTTCAGCTACATTCTGGTGGCCTTTCTCACGTTGGTGACCACGATTGGGGTGTACGCCAACCAAGTTCCCCCGCCTAGCCCCCTGGCGGTAGGGTTAGCAGCCCACCTGCGGCAGATCGGCGGCACTATGTACGGGGCCTATTGGTGCCCCCATTGTCAAGACCAAAAGGAGCTGTTCGGGGCAGCTTTCGACCAAGTGCCCTACGTGGAGTGCTCCCCCAACGGCCCCGGCACTCCACAGGCTCGAGAATGTACAGAAGCGGGGATCACCAGCTATCCCACCTGGATCATCAATGGCCGCACCTACACAGGCGTTCGCTCTCTGGAAGCCTTGGCGGTGGCCTCTGGCTATCCGCTGGAAGAGGGCAGATAAACCTCTGGGGTTGGGGTGAGGATGTGAACTCGGTTGCGCCCCGCCTGCTTGGCCTGGTAGAGCGCGCTATCCGCCTGCTGCAAGGCAGCTTCCGGCTCCAGGCGGTAGTCTTCGCTGAGCACGACCCCACCGATGCTGATGGTAACCGGCAAGCTGCGCTTGGGGGAGATGTCAATGGGCCGTTTGGCAATAGCCTGCCGCAGAGACTCTGCGTAGCGACCGCAGCGGGGGGGGCTAAGCCCGGGCGTAACGCAAACAAATTCTTCCCCACCATAGCGGTAGAGCAGGCTGGAAGGCCGCAGTTGATTTTGCAGCCGCCCGACGATGGCCTGCAGCACACAGTCGCCGATGTAGTGGCCGTAGCTGTCGTTGACCTGCTTGAAATGATCCACATCCATCATCAGCAGGCAGAGATAGCGGTAGCGAGCTTCCCCGCGGGCTCCCACCTGCTTGAGCAAATGGGGCAGCGCCTGATCCAGAGCTCGCCGGTTCAACGCCCCGGTCAAGGGATCCGTCAAAGACAAAGACTCCAACAGCTCGTTGCGGGCTCGCAATTGCCGGTTGGCCTGGGCCAAAGCTTGGGTGAGCCGCTGGAGACGTAACCCTGCCCGCACCCGCGCCCGCAGCTCCTCGGGATCGACCGGCTTGGTGATGAATTCATCCGCCCCCGCATCCAGCCCCTCTACCCGAGCCTCAACTTCAGAACGGGACGTGAGCAAAATGAAATAGACGAACTGCCCTGCTGCGGATCCCTTGAGACGGCAACAGAACTCTACCCCCGACATCTCAGGCATGACCCAGTCGCAGATCACCATGTCGGGCCACTCGCTCTCTTCCAAGCTTTGCAAGGAATCCCAAGCTGCTCGGCCGCTTTCCCAGCTTTCCACGTAGTACTGGGAGCCTGTGAGAACATTGATAATGTAGCAACGAACCACTGGGTCATCATCGACAACCCAAATGCGGGGGGTGCGAGCCGGAACAGAGCTCCAAAAGGCTTCTTCTGCAGGCCCAAGAGCCGAACCAGAAGGGTGGTATACAGAATCCAAGCCCTCCAGATCAAGGGATGACATAGTCTGATGACATAGTCTAAAGAGGAGCGCTCCATTGCAGCCAGATCCCAATCCTAGCGCCAACGGCTAGTTGGAACCAGAGCCGGGAGCGGCCAGACAAGCATGGTTGGAGGCCCGCTCACGGAGCGCAAGGTGCAGTGCTTCCACAAACTGCCGCACCCGAATCGGGTCGATCATGGGAAAGGGATCCGAATAGCCTGCCGGCATGCCTGCGGAACGGGAAGACCGCTTCAGAGAACTGGCCACAATTACTCCATCTGCCCGCCGGATCAGGCTGCCGATGTTTTCAGCAGTAGCCCCCGAGCCGATGAGCAGCGGCACCTGAGGAGCAACTTTGCGGGCCAGCTCCAGCTCCTCCAGAAGGGGTGGCTTGCCGGTGGCCCAGCCGGAAAGGATGATGGCATCGGCCAGGCCGCGCTCCACCGTGTCGGTAATAGCCGCATCCAGACTGATGGGACCTAGGGGTTGAGCGTGTTTCACCAGCACATCGGCAAAAATCTTGATATTAGCCCCCAGCTCCCGGCGATAGCGCAGCAGGCGGTGGGCATTCCCCTCGATAATGCCTTGGTCGGTCACCATCGCCCCGCAGAGCACATTCACCCGGATGAACTGCGCCCCCACGCAGGCGGCAATTGCCAGAGCACTGCAGCCATCGTTGCGCAAGACATTGATCCCAACCGGCAGCGAGACCAGGGTTTTCAGCCGCTGGACGATGACGGTCATGGCGCTGACCACCGCTGCGTCCACCCGATCCTTGGCAAAGGGGGCATCGTAAAAGTTCTCGACAAGGATCCCGTCTACCCCTCCTGCAGCCAGGGCAGTAGCTGCCTGTTCTGCCTGAGCGATCACCCATTCCAAGTCCCCCCCCCAGCGGGGTGAGGTGGGCAGCGGCAACAAATGAACCACCCCAATGACCGGATGGGGGGTTTTGAAGAGGTGTTGCAGCAGGTTCACCGGCAAGCTTCCTCAGGGATCCCTAACGATCTTACGCCTGGATCTGACCCACAGGGGTATTCTCTGGGGGAAGTGTAACATCAGGGCTGGGGGGAGAAGAGCGGGCTAGGCCTCGGAGCAATTGCGGCACCATACCCGGCCCTTCGTAAACCCAGCCGGTGTAGACCTGCAGCAGGCTGGCTCCCGCTTCCAGTTTCTCCAAGGCGTCGGCCAAGGTGAAGATGCCCCCCACTCCGATGATGGGCAATTTTCCTTGGGTGGAGCGGTGGATGTAGCGGATGACTTGGGTGGAACGCTCCCGCAAGGGGGCACCGCTGATCCCGCCGGCTTCTGCAAGGATTGGCCTAGACTCCGCTGGTGCGAAGGGGATCCCGCGGCCAGGCAGGAAACGGGTTTTCAGGTTATCGCGGCGCAGGGTGGTGTTGGTGGCCACAATCCCGGCCAGTTGATGGTCTTGGGCCAGCTCCAGGATGCTGTCAATGTCGGGCCAGTCCAGATCGGGGGCGATCTTCACCAGGAGGGGTTTTCGCTTCTGATTTTCCCGCTGTAAGGCAGATAGGATGGGCTCCAGTTGCTCAGCAGCCTGCAGGGATCGCAGCCCCGGCGTGTTGGGGGAGCTGACGTTGACCACAAAGTAGTCCCCCAGCTCCTGGAGCAGCCGGAAGCTGGCCAGGTAATCGGCAGCCGCTTCTTCCAGAGGGGTGATTTTGGCTTTGCCCAGGTTGATTCCAATGGGGATGGGACGTTGCTGTAGCCGGCGCAACCGTTCCGCCAGAGCCGCCGCCCCTTGATTGTTAAAGCCCATGCGATTGAGGGCGGCGCGATCTTGGGGCAGTTGAAACAGGCGAGGTTTGGGGTTGCCCGGTTGGGGCTGAGGAGTGACGGTGCCCACCTCTACAAAACCAAACCCCAGGCTGGGCCAGACGCCCAGAGCCAGGCCATCTTTGTCGAAGCCCGCAGCCAACCCAAGGGGATTGGGAAAGGTAAGGCCCCACAGCGACACCGCTAGCCGGGGATCCCGGTAGCAAAACAGTCGCTCCAGAGCCGATAGGATCCCGGTGGCCTGGGTGGCATCGATCCAATGCAAGGCGCGCAGCAGGCCCATCTTGACCGCTTCCGGGTCGGCTCTCAGCCCAGAAAAAAGCAGAGGCCACAACACATCTCGGTACAGGTTCACCACAAGGATTTCCTACGGGTGGGAACCCATGGATTTTGGATTTACTGCTAGGTCAAGAGTCATTCCCTATTGCCAGGCAGCGCCGACACCCATGGTGGGGCATTCAACCGTGACCCCCTTGGGAAAGCTATCCCAGATCTTGGTTGCATTGGCCCTTTGTCGAGCGCTGCTCGAGGCTGGCTCCCCAAACTGCCCCCAAGAGTAAGGTTACCAGCAGGTGAATGCGGCCATCCAACATCACCACGTCCAAAAGCCCTGAGGCAAAAAATGCCGTCAAGGCCAGCAGCATCCCCAACAGGACGCTTTCTTGCGAGCGCCGCCAAGCTTGCCATCCCCGCGCCAAAATCCAGCCCCACAGGATCAGATGGCCCAGCAACAGCGGGATCCCACCCTCAGCCGCCAGGTGCAGGTACAAATTGTGGCAATGGCCCAGCAGCTCCGGCGGATCTTGAGCATTGTAAAGAGCGGCAAAGCTTTGCCAGCCCCAACCGGTCAAGGGCCGCTCCTGCACCATCTGCAGGGCGAATTGCCAAGCATCCAGCCGGTTGGCGGTGGAACTAAAGTAGAGCGCTTGAGGATCGAAGGTGTCTGCCAGACGGCTCCAAATCAATCGGGGCACTACGGCCCGCCAGCCCGGCCAATCCCAAGCAGCAGCCAAACCAGCCAACCCTATGCCGACCAAGATCCCGATCCCCCACCAACAGCGCCGTAGGGCCAGCCCTATCACCAGCGCCAGCCCCCCCGCTCCCCAGCCGTTGCGAGAGGCCGTCAGCAGCAACAAGAGGGATCCCAGCCCCAGCACAGCTCCCAGCCCTACTGCCTGTGGCCAGTCTCTATCGGCTCGATCCAGCCACAGCCCTGCTGCCAAGCACAGGTGGATCACCAGGTAGATGGCCAGCGTATTGGGGGAAGTGAAGGCTGCCGCCGGTCGCTCTCCCCCGGCAACCCCCGTAATCCAAACCGGCCCCCAGAAGAAGTGCCCCTGCCATCCCCACAGCACTTCTCCCCAACCCAAAAGCAGCATCAGCCCGCTGCCCAGCACCAACACCTGGGCCAACCGCCGACGGCCCACAGGACAGGACTCCGTCCCGCTGACGCGAAAGGACTCCGTCCCGCTGACGCGATCGGCCAGAACAGCGGCAAAGGCCGGCAGCATCAATAAAAAAGGCCAGTAGTTGAACATCCCCGGCAGGCTCAGCCGCCAATCTTCCCCCAAAAAAGCCACTCCCACCGCCGCCAGGCTCAGGAGAGCCGCCAGTCCAAACAAGGGATCCCGCAGGATCGCCCCACCATAGCGGGTATAACCCTGGATCGTCCCCACCAAAGCCAACAGCAAGCTGGGGGCCAGATTCACCGGGATCAGCGCCGCTGCCGCCAGCAGCCAGCCCCTCGGCTGAGAGGGCAAGGGATCCGGCGACAACTCGGGAGACAAAACCGGTGCCGAAGAAGACATCACTCATCCTCGATGGGGATCCCTGGCCTTACCCGCCCCTGGCCGAAGTAGCGCCCAAATTGCAGCTCGTACACCTCATCCTCATCCTGGGTTTCTACCCACAGCTCCGAGCGGGCATAGCCCACGCACAGCAGCCCATACCCCTGCTCCTTCAGCTCCCGCGAGATGCCCATGGCTTCCGGCTGATACAGGGATCCCCGCCGTACCCGCACCGCACAGGTGGTACAGGCGCCGTTGCGACAGGCAAAGGGCAGTTGGATCCCTTGGGCCTCGGCGCTGGCCAAAATGTATTGATCCGCCGGCACCTGGATTAGATAGTGGGTGTCCCGTTGGCGGTCATGGATGTGAACCGGGTAAGAAGGGACAGAAGAGAAAGGACGCATCGAGAAGTGGCCTTTTTGCAGAGATCTTTATTCATGATTCCACAGGATTCTAGCCACTGCCCTGGCAAGCCTGAATTGGCTGGGGATCCCCAGGAGCTGAAGCCGATCTGTTGGTGGTTCTAAAGATAAACAAACAGACTTCGAGTTGGTTGTTGAGATAAGCTACAGGTAGGCCTCCCAAGGAGAGCATCTCATGCTGGAAACCCCCAATGCCAATCTGGCTTCACCGGAAAAACCTTCGCCTTCCCTCTCTGCCGAAACCCTCAACAAGCTGATCGAGAGCAATGCTGAAAGTCGGCCTTGGGGGAGCTTTACAGTGCTGGAAGAGGGCCCTGGCTACAAAATCAAGCGGATCGTGGTTTTGCCCAAGCATCGCCTTAGCCTGCAGTTGCACTACCATCGCAGCGAACACTGGATCGTCGTTGCCGGCACCGCCAAGGTCACCTGCGGAGATGAAGAAAAGCTCATCACGGCCAACCAATCCACCTACGTGCCCCCTTGCACCAAGCATCGCCTGGAGAACCCTGGCGTCATCCCTCTGGTGATTATCGAGGTGCAAAATGGCCAGTACCTGGGCGAAGACGACATTGTCCGCTTCAGCGACGACTACGCCCGGGTTAACGGTGGGCAAGAGTAGCCAATCCCAATGGCCTAGGCGAGCTCTTCGCTGCTGAGGATCGCGATCCTCTAGAACAGCATCACCAGCAGGGCAACCACTAACAACAGCACAGCCCACATAGCCTGCCAGAAGGGATGGTAGCTGGTGATGAGCTGGCCATGGCGGCTTTGAAAGCGGGCCAGATCCAGGTAAGGGGCCACCCCCCGTCGGAACCACCCCACCGCGGATCCCTCTTGGCCGATTACCCCCCCTGCCTGGCGCGCTCCAAACAGGAAGTTGCCCAGCGGCCCAAAGCGGGAAGCATAGCGCAGGAAGATCATCCCTGTCTCATCCTGGAACTTGAGATCGGAGCCGAAGCGATAGCCCGGATCCCCTCGCCCGATCACCCGCCCCTCCAACTGCATCGGCAACCCGCGCAAGGGGCTGGCGTAGGGATTGCTCATGGCCTTCAACACGGTCAACGCCGGCGGGTTTTCTAAGCTGGGGTACATCACTGTCATCTTCAGCAGCAGGCCCAAGCCCACCCCCATCAGGGTCAGCCCGGCAAACATTTCATAGAAGCCCACCTGCAAGGCCGGGATCCCGAGCAGTGCCCCCGCGATTGCCCCCAGCCACTCGGCGTTCAACAGCAGTATATCCAGCAGAAAGTTCCCGTAGAGCTGTTGCCGGTTGAGCTGCTTGCCCTGGGCAACCACGCTGGCCATATCGAACTCCACCGGCAGATCCAGTTGCTCCGCATAGGTGCACAGCGCCCGCACCCGTTTGCCCGTGAGGGGATGGGTGGAGTTCAGCTCCATCCACCAGGCCCAAGGGTTAAACAGATCCCACAAAAATACCCTGCCCACCTGGCCGGGATCCGAGGCAACCCGGTAGGCCGTCCCCGCCGTAACAGCCGCCTTGGCATCGTAGATCCCCAAAGCCCGCGTTCCTTCCAGCAGGCGAGCACTGCGCTGTCGGGTTTCCTCATCCCGCTCCCGCTCTCCCTCTTGCACAATGCCGTAGGCAATTTTCACCAAAGCCCGCGAGAGCCCATTGGGGTTGCCGGTGGTTTCGGCGGCAAAGTGATCGGCAAAGTACTCCCGCACCCGCGACAGATACAGCAACAAGTAGGAGCCGGCCACATAGAAAAAGTAGGCGACCAAGGCCAGGGAGCGGAGGCTGCCCCTTTTGCCGTTGTCGCGCGCATCCCGCATGTAGACGTAAAGAAGGTAGAGAATCTGCACCAGCGTGGAAGCCAGGGTCATGACGGCGAAATCCCAGTGGATCACATGCCCCAGCTCGTGGGCATAGACCGTAGCCACCTCTTCATCTTCCAAGTAGGTGAACAACCCTTCGCTGACGACGATGCGGGCCGTATCCGGCAGGCTGCCGTAGGTAAAAGCAGTGGGGTTTTGGTCGCGGATCAGCCCCAGCTTCGGCTGCTTCAGCTTGTACTGTCGGCAGACCCGTTCAATGACCTCCGCACTCTCTGGGCTGCGACGCCCAATTTCCGCCAAGCTCACCCACTCGGTGCCATAGAGGCTGTGCTGGATCCAGTCCATCAGCCAGGGAGACAAGAAGAAAATCAAAGCGTTGAAGGCGAGGGTGAGCAGAACGGCAAGGATGAAAAAGCCCAAGGAAAATCCCCCCTCTGAGACGCCCAAGATGGCCAGGAAAAGCACAAACACCATGCCAAACAACAGGCTCAGAGTCACGCCTGCGGCCATTGTCAGGTTGCCGGCAAAGCTGGCCAACATTAGCGAAACCCCCACCTGAGGGGCGCGGTAGCTGCGCTTGGTTTGTCCGGTTTTGAGACCTGAGGTGGCGGGATCCAATTCCGCTAGGGTGCGGCTGGGGTTGAAGCAATAGCGGCTCAGCCAAACGCTCAATAGACGCAGCTCGTGAGGATTCAGGCTTTTCAGAGGCTCCAGCCACAAGGCCGCTTCCACCGATAACATCACCGTCGAGACGGTGCTGGGATTGCGAAACAAGGTGGGCAAGAGGGGCAGAACCTCCTGTTTTTGCCCAGAAGTGAGGCTGTGAAAACCCAAAACCGCCTGGCGGAGCAAACCAGGCGGCTGAGGAAGGTCGGCGGTAAGCAACTGGCGATCGCTGACAAAGCAGTAGCGGCTTAGATCCGGACTCTCCGGGGACTCCGTCCCACTGACGGGTTCGCGAGAGGGTCGCGTAGCGGTAAAGTGCTCTGCACTGCTAACACGACCGGGATCCACCTTGTCTGTCGCCGGCTCCGGATCCAGCCTCACCTGAGTTTTCCAGTCGGCAGCCTGCTGGCCCATGGGGCGGCTGTAGAGGGCCAACCGTTTGACTTGGGGGTAGCGAGTGGGAATCGCCTTCTGGAACCAGGCCGTCAACTCCTCATAGTTGAGAGCAAGGCCGGCAGGGCGGTTGATCATAATGACGAGGGCATAAGCCTTGGGACTCTCCTGGAGCGGTTGGGCTTTGGCCTGTAACCTAAGGCGGGGATTGGCCAGCGCCTGCTCCAGCCACTGCACCACTTCCTGTTCGTTCATGGCCCTCTCCCGGATCTAGTGGGGTGAAGAAGATCAACTATTCATCAACCATTCAACTGTTGCCTCGGTTGCCGACTGCCGATTGGCCTCACGGGAGCTATTCTGGCATTTCCTCCCGTTGACGGGATCCCCATCCTCCTACCAGCCCAGTACGGTTCCCCTGCTGGGAAAGCATGAGAACCTGAGCTTTGGGAATTTTTGGCTACAAAATCGAGCGCTGCCCCTCCGGGCTGATACCGATGATGGTGAGCTGGCAATCCAACACTTTGAAACCGTACTTTTCTGCCACCTTCTGGGTGATGTTAAGAATGGCGTTGTTTTTGAACTCGATCACCTTGTTGGTCTTGACGCACACCAGATGGTGGTGGTGGTGGGGGGCCGGCTGGTTGATCTCGTAATGTTTGTGCCCTTCGGTCAGTTCCAGTTCTCGCAAAATGCCCATGCGGGACATCAGCTTGACGGTGCGGTAAATGGTGGAAAGGCTAATGTTGTGGCCTTCTTCCCGCAACTTTTTGTGCAACTCCTCCGCGCTCAGATGCGTGCCCTCAGGCAAGTTTTGAAACGTTTGCAGGATGATCTCCCGCTGCCGAGTGGCTCGCCAGCCTTTGGCATTGAGCTCTGCCTTGAACGCCTCTTCGGTGTAGACCATGATGCCGCCCCTCCGCTGTTGGGCAACGTCGCCGTAACAGTCAATAAGTTCTGTAATTGATAATAACTTCATTTATGACGACACCACCCGACTTGGTTGCTGAAGACAGCGTTCAGGCTCAGTTCAGGCCCAATAGAACAGCTCAGTTCAGGCCCAATAGAACAGGGACGCAACTGAGGCGCATGGGCTGCCGGGAGAGCCTCGGGAAGGGTGCGGGAAACCCAATCCCTCATCCATCCGGGATGAGCTAGCCTACAGAGCAGAGCCATGTGGCGGACTGTTTCTGGTGTTCGGGCGCGCCTAGGCTAACATACTCAAGAAAAGGCCCGCGGCATCCTGACAGCGTTGGCAAGCGTAGTGATCGGGGAAGGAAAACGAAAATGCGGTTTGAGCAGCCCAAAACCTATTCCATTTCTCTGGGTGGCTGGGGGTTCTGGCTGGGATCCCTGGCGTTGGCAGCTTTGCTGACCAGTGTCGGGCTGGGGTGGCTGGTCGCCGGATTGGTGGCTCTGTTGCTGTTTTTGCTGTCCTTGCCGGTATTGGTGCTCCTGGCCTTTCGCTGGTGGGCGCGCCGCTGGATTACCACCGATCGCTGCCCGGTGTGTGGGTCGGAATCGCAAGCCGTCGAGGGCAGCCGTTTCTTTTGCCCCAATTGTGGAGAGCCGCTGTTTGTTGCAGACGGACGTTTTTATCGGCAAACGCCCCCCGGCACCATCGATGTAGAGCCTGTAGAAGAGGGTGGCTGGGAATTGACGAGCTGATGCCCCCTCGGTTGCCGGGATGTTTAGAGGGTGTTTTCCGTGAAAAGTGCTATGCCTGCGGCACCCCATGGTGCTACACAACACTGTTGCTCCGCAACGCTGACGCCACGGCACGAACGACATCTGTGGGGCTGGCCCGGTAGGCGGCTGGTTTCGAGCTGGGTTGGGCTGCTCTCGGCGGCCACTCTGTTGCTGAGTTTGTCTCCCACTTCTCAGGCGACGGAGCAGGGATCCCTGCAACCTCAGGTGGAAACTTATCTGGCTCAGTTGGCCGGTCGGGGGTTTTCGCCCGCGGCTCAGGGGGTTTGGCTGCAGATGGAGGATCCTTCGCCTCAGCGGGACAGAATCCTTGTTTTGGGACAGCATCAGGGATCCACACCCTTGCCGGCTGCTTCTTTGACCAAGGTGGCAACGACCCTGGCCGCTTTGCAGCACTTTGGCCCACAACATCGCTTTGTTACCACCTGGCTGGCCACTGGCCCCTTAACTGCTGAGGGAGTTCTACAGGGGGATCTCTGGGTTCTGGGGGGGGAGGATCCCTTGTTCGTCTGGGAGGAAGCCTTCTCCGTCGGCAACCTGCTCAATGCCTATGGGATCCGCCAGGTGCGCGGGGATCTGGTGGTGGTGGGCCGCTTTTACATGAACTTTTCCCGGGATGTGGCGCAATCGGGATCCCTGTTGCGGCAGGGGCTGGATGCGCGGCGCTGGCCGCCAGAGGCGGAGGCCCAATTTCAAACCTTACCCCCCGGCACACCCAGACCGCAGGTGGAGATCTTGGGTTCGGTGCGGGTTGCCCAGCAGATCCCGCCCGGCGCTCAGGTTTTGCTCAGACATGAGTCCCCCCCCCTCATTCACCTGGTCAAGCTGATGAACCTCTACAGCAACAACTCCATGGCCGAGATGTTGGCCGATGCGGTGGGGGGAGCAGACCAAGTGGCCCAAATCGCCCGGGCCATCGCCGGGATCCCGGCAGAAGAGCTGCAACTGATCAACGGCTCCGGGTTGGGGGTGGAAAACCGCATTTCGCCGCGGGCCAATGTAGCTATGCTTCAAGCCATCCAGTCTCTTCTGGAGGAGCAGGGGCTCTCTCTTGCCGATGCTTTTGCCGTCGTTGGCCAAGATGTGGGAGTGTTGGAGCGGCGTCTGTTGCCAGGGATCCTAATTGCCAAGTCGGGCACCTTGAGGAGCGTCAGCACCTTGGCGGGTGTATTGCCAACCGAGCAGGGGGACATCTGGTTTGCCCTGATGAATGGCGGATCCGATCTGGTCGGCTTTCGCACCCAGCAGGGACAATTCCTCAGCCAGCTCCAGTCCCAATGGGGATCCCCTGCCACCTTGCCTGAGCGTTGGATCCCTCGCTCTGGGGATACGGGATCCCGCACGGAGCTGAACCCGCGTCTTTGAAACTGTGCCCAACCGGTTCTTTCTCAGCCCAGAGTGACCTCGGTCGCGTTAGCGGAACGCAGTCCTATGTCCGCCCTCCCAGTTTGGGAATTGAGATCGACTTGGCCCGCTGTCAACAGCCCTCAACCCAGAAACCTCGTCCAGCAATTCCCGATGGGGCGTACAGGGATCGAACCTGTGTAAGGCAAATTATGAGTTTGCTGCCTAAACCGCTCGGCCAACGCCCCTGATTCTTTTACTCTAGCGTTTACTCTAGCGCCCTTGTCTCCTCCAGAAGCGGCTGAAAACAGGATAAGCTGCATGTCGGTGGTTAGGATCTGACGCCATGGCTGCGCCGCGTTCTTGGCAGGGGCAAATGGCCCTGGGCTTGGGGCTGATTGTTTTGTCCTCGGCTCTCTGTTTCGGTTTCTTGGCCGTTGGGCAGCACTATCTCTACGGGGATGGATCCGCTGCGGATTTCCAGCCCGCCAGGGAGAGTTTGGCCTTGTCTCCCGCCCCCAGTACTGGGCCTCCGACGGCACTGCCCCTCACTACCCCCCCCTCTTCCGGCAGCAATCTTCCTGAGGGATCCCCACTGCAACTCTGGTTTGTTACTTTTTTAACCGTGTTTGTGGCGGAAATGGGCGACAAAACCCAGTTGGCAACCTTGCTCATGAGTGCCCAATCCCAATCTCCTTGGGCGATCTTTTTCGGTTCCGCCGGTGCCTTGGTGACCGCCAGTTTTTTCAGCGTGGTGCTGGGAGAAGGTCTGGGCCAAGTCATTCCCCCGGGCTGGCTACAATGGTTGGCGGGTGCAGGGTTCCTGATGATCGGGGGCTATGTATTATGGCAGGAGTGGCGGGGGAACAAGCTCCCAGAGGGCTAGCCTCCCTGAGCAGCCGATGCCAACCCGGCAGGACAGAGTGGAGAACAACCGAGGAACGTGTTGATCCAAGACAACGACAGCCGAACCCCGTCTTTTTTGCTGCGGCAAATGGCCGGACGGGCCGCCCTAGTGAGCTTTGGCTCGATTCTGCTGGCCGAAATGGGCGATAAAACCCAATTGGCGACCCTGCTCCTCAGTGCCCGCTCGCAAAACGCTGGGGTAATCTTTTTGGGCGCTGCTGCTGCTTTGATCAGCACCAGCCTAATTGGGGTGTGGGCAGGAGCTTGGGTGGCCCGCCTGATCCCACCTCGCTGGATCAAAACCCTGGCAGGCGTGGGGTTTGTTGTGATGGGCCTAGTCTTGTTGTGGGGATCCCTGCCCATAGCCGGCTGAGCAGAGGGCTTCAGGATGGCTTCGGCAAAGCGTGATAGGATTAAGAGCGCCTCACTTTGACACTTCAAACTGAGGACCTTCACTTGAGTCCGGACAACCGGTCAGGAAAACCAGCATGGCCAAAAAACGCAATCTGAAGCGGGAAAAAGCCGAGCGCAACCGCGAATATGCCAAACAGTTCCAAAAAAGTCGTGCTCGCAATGGCCGCCGCTTCCGTTCTGCCCCCCGCGACAACGAGGCCAGCGCTGGCGAAGAACAGCAGTAAGGTTGTTTTTGTCGAGATGCTCTGTCGGTCAATCCTGTGAGCGGAGCTAGTTCAACAAACCTGCTATCGTATGCAGGGGTGGGCCGGAGCGGATGAGCATGAAATATCGACGGATTCTACTGAAGTTGAGTGGTGAAGCCCTGATGGGGGAGCGCCCCTACGGGATCGACCCCGAGGTCTTGAAGTCCATTGCCGGCGAAGTGGCCTCAGTGGTACGGGCCGGTGTGCAGGTGGCGATTGTGGTGGGAGGGGGTAACATCTGGCGCGGGCGCAAAGAGGCGGCTGCCCAAGGGATGGATCAGGCTTCTGCCGACTACGTAGGGATGCTGGCCACCGTCATCAACGCCTTAACCCTGCAGGATGCCATTGAGCGAGCCGGGATCCCCACCCGGGTGCAGACGGCCATCGCCATGCAGGAGGTGGCGGAGCCCTATATTCGTCGCCGCGCCATTCGTCACCTGGAAAAGGGGCGGGTGGTGATTTTTGGGGCAGGATCTGGCAACCCCTTCTTCACCACCGATACCACTGCGGCCTTGCGGGCGGCGGAGATCGATGCCGAGGTGATTTTCAAAGCCACCAAGGTGGACGGAGTTTACGATGCGGATCCCAAGACTCACCCTCAGGCCCGCCGCTACGATGTCCTCAGCTATCAGGATGTGCTGAACCGCGATCTGCGGGTTATGGACAGCACCGCCATCGCCCTCTGCAAGGAAAATCAATTGCCCATCGTGGTCTTTGACCTGACTACCCCTGGCAATATTTATCGAGTGGTGCAGGGAGAACCCATCGGCACTTGGATCGGACAGCGGACGGTCGAGAACAACGGGATCCCCAGCCCAGGAGAGTTGATCCCAAGTTAGGGGGGAAATCGGCCTTGAGAGTCCGGCGACGCCCTAGCCAGGATTGAGTCCGAAGGATAGCCTGGCTCAAGGGTGTGCTCAGGCCGTTTGGAGGGAAAGGCAATGACAGATCAGGTTCAGCATTCGGCCCAAAAGGATCCCGTCTCGCCCAGAAGCTCTGCTGCCCAAAGCGCTGTGCCTGCGGCACCCCATGTTGCTACGCAACGCTTACGCGAACGCTGGGGTCGGCGTCTTTTGCAGAGCTTGATTTTCCTGTTGGTTCTGGTCGGGGGATTGGGCTACTGGCAGTGGCAGACCTGGCTCCAGCCGGTGGGCGGCCCAGAACCGATCCAAGTAACAATCCAGCTGGGCAGCAGCAGCCGTCTGATCGGGCAAAAACTGCGCCAAGCAGGGGTGATTCGCTCAGCTCTGGCTTGGGAGCTGTGGAGCCGCACCTTCGGGCGCGACTGGGTGTTTCAGGCGGGCACCTACGCTTTGGATCCCAACCAGGACATGCTGGCCGTGGCCCAGCAACTGCGGCAGGGAAGGATCCTGCAAAGACGTCTGACCATCCCGGAGGGTTGGCGCATCGAGCAAATGGCAGAGGCTCTGGCCCAGCGCAACTGGCTGGCAGCCGATGCCTTCATTGCCGTGACCCGGGTGATTCCCCCCCTCGATTGGCTGCCCCCCCACTTGAGCTCTCTAGAAGGCTACCTGTTCCCAGACACCTATCTTTTCCCCATCGAACAGGTGGAGGGATCCCTGCCGGATCGGGAAAAGGCCCAGATGGTGGTCGACGCCATGCTGCAGCGATTTGTCGCGGTGGCCCTGCCCCTGTTTCGCCAGCACACCACTTCCCTGTCTCTGCACGAGTGGGTCACCTTGGCCAGCATTGTGGAGCGGGAGGCCGTGGTGCCGGAAGAACGCGCTTTGATTGCAGGTGTCTTTCTGAACCGGCTTAAGAAAGGGATCCCCCTGGGAGCCGATCCGACGGTGGAATATGCCTTGAATATCCGGCAAACCCCAGATCGCCGCCTCACCCTTGCGGAGGTGCGTACCCCCTCTCCCTACAACACCTACCTTAACCCGGGTTTGCCCCCCGGCCCCATCGCCAGTCCGGGCTTGGCCAGCCTAAAAGCCGTTTTGCAGCCTGAGCAGACCGACTATCTCTACTTCGTGGCCCGCTACGATGGCACTCACATTTTCAGCAAAACCCTAGCAGAGCACGAGGCAGCCCAATTGCAAATTATTCAAGAGCGTCGGCAAGCTGCCCAGGGATCCCCCCACAGTCCTCAACCCAGTCCTTAGCCGAGGAGGGCTGACAGCAGTAGGCCGAAAACCTTACAGTAGTCAACATTGGCTACCTAAAGCTGGAAGAGGCTGGTGAGCGCCAAGCCAAAAGTTGCACGAAACTCATGGACGCTTTGCGGTGTGGCGGACATGTTACTGGGCTTCCAAACACAACTCATCCTCAACCACAAGCAAACAACTCTAGCAGCTCAACATGCTGGGGTAGCCCGCCACGCCTACAACTGGGGCCTAGAGGTCTGTCGGCAAGCCCTGGAGAACCAGCAAAAACTCCCCACCGCCATTGACCTGCACAAGCGCCTGGTAGCTGAAGTGAAGCAAGCGCATCCCTGGTACTACCAGGTCTCCAAATGCGCCCCTCAGCAGGCACTCCGCAACCTGAAGCAGGCCCTTAAGCGCTGGCGCAAGGGGCTAGGTCAGTTTCCCCGCTTCAAGCGCAAGGGGGTGCAGGACAGCTTTTACCTAGAAGGCAGCATCCGCATTTCTGGCAACCGCATCAAGGTGCCCATATTTGGTTGGCTGCGCTGTGCAGAGCTGCTTCCGGCGACCACACCCAAGAACGTGGTCATCAGCCTTCGCGCTGGGCGTTGGTACATCTCCTTCAAGTACGAAGCTCCAACACCCCAGGTGGAGAAGACCGGAGAGGTGGTGGGAGTGGACTTAGGTATCCATCACCTGGCCACCTGCTCCGGCGGGGAAGTATTTGCGAATCCCAAGCCCTACCGCAAGGCCAGGCAGCGGCTGGCTAGGCTGCAACGGCGGCTGAGCCGCAAGCAGAAGGGATCCACCAACCGCAAGAAGGCGGTGGTGCAGTTGGGCAAAGCTCACAAGCGGGTGGCAGACATCCGGCAAGACAGTCTGCACAAGCTGACGACTTACCTGGCCAAGAGATACCGGGTGGTGGTGGTAGAGGACTTGCAGGTAAAGAACCTGCTCCAGAACCGCAAGCTGGCGGGATCCCTGTCAGACTGTGGGTTCTACGAGTTGAGGACTCCGTCCCGCTATCGCGAACGGCGACAGCTAGAGTACAAGGCCCGGCTCTACGGCTGTCAGGTGGTGGTGGCGGATAGGTTTTATCCGTCCAGCCAACTGTGTTCAGGGTGTGG
>NZ_JANSIA010000052.1:0-19975 GCF_047461835.1 Synechococcus sp. R60.1
GTAGTAATCCGTACTGAACATATTATACATTATTTTCAGTATAGTTGAGCTTATTATTGACTAGAGTCATGCTCTCTTACCAGCAGTCGCGACAGTGTTGCGGAGCAATATCGATGACTCCATCCGGGTTGGCTGGTAAGTCCATCATAGAGGGGCTGCTCTGTCGCGACAGCGTTGTGGAGCAACAATGGGCCATAGATGGGACGGGATCCCTTTCTATTCGACCCATTGAGCAGTCATCATCAGATGTCCAAGTTCTCGATCCGAACCGGCTCAAGAGGTTCTGCCAGCGGAAACCCCAACACCTGGGCATAAAAGTAAAGCTCTGCCTCCAAAGCCCGTTTGATGTTGGCCGCCTGGCGAAAGCCGTGTTGCTCTCCCTCGAAGGGCACATAGGCCACTGGGATCCCTTTGGCCCGCAGCGCTGCCACCATCCTCTCTGCCTGATTGGGGGGCACGATGGCGTCTTCCAAGCCTTGAAAGAAGATAACCGGACAATTGAGGCCCTCTAGGTGATGAATGGGGGAGCGCTCCCGGTAGAGATCCCGTCGCTCTGGGTAGGGGCCAATAAGGCTGTCCAAGTAGCGAGACTCGAACTTGTGGGTCTCCTGGGCTAGGGCTTCCAGATCGCTCACCCCGTAGTAGCTGGCACCCGCCCGGAAGACCCTGTGGAAGGTCAAGGCCGCCAACGTGGTATAGCCGCCAGCGCTGCCCCCTTGAATGAGCAGCCGTTCCCCATCCACCTTGCCCTGTTCTGCCAAAAATTGGGATCCGGCGATGCAATCTTCCACATCCACCAGGCCCCACCGGCCTTTGAGGGCATCCCGATAGGCCCGTCCGTAGCCGCTGCTGCCCCGGTAGTTCACATCCAAAACGGCAATCCCCCGACTGGTCCAGTATTGGATCCCCAGGTTGAGCACCGCTGCCGTCGCCCCGGTGGGCCCGCCGTGGCTTTTCACCAGCAGGGGTGGCTTTTCGCCAGCAGGGGCAACAAAGTCTCGGTTTTTGGGGGGATAGAAGAAGGCGTAGGCCACTTCCTTGCCGCCACCGGTGGGAAAAACAATGGGCTCTGGGATCGACAGATAGTCGGGATCCACCGCCACGCTGCTGGAACGGGCCACCACCTCCACTTGGCTGGAGGGTAAGTCTAGGCAGACCAAGGCAGTGGCTTCCGTCGGGGATCCGGCCAGGAAAGCGGCTTTTTCCCCACTCACCTGCAAACCGCTGATCTGGGTGTAGGGCAAGGGGATCCCTGCCAACTGTCCTGAATGGGGATCCAGATAAGCCAGATGAGACAGCCCGTCTTGTTCATAACAGGCCAGGATGCGCCCATCGCCACAGAAGCCGTAGGTGCTCAGGCCAAACACCCACTGCGGCTCTCCAAACTCCGCTTCCATAGGGCAGAGGGGAATGGGGCCCTGGGGATCCCAGCGATAGAGGTTCCACCAGCCGCTGCAATCGGAAACAAAGTAGAGATCCCCTTGCGGTGACCACTGGGGCTGGAAGATCGACTCGGCAGGGCCACCGGCCAGCTTTTGAGGTTCTCCCAAGCTGCCGTCAGGGTTCACCTCAGACCGCCACAGCTCTGTGCCGTCCCAGGGCATTTGGGGGTGATCCCAGGTCAGCCATACCAAGGTCTGGCCGTCTGGACTGAGGCGCGGGCTGGCGTAGAAGTCGTGCCCAGAAGCCAAAATCTGCTGGGATCCGCTTTCCAAGTCAATCGAGACAAGGCTGTTTTCCGGCTCTCCCTGGCGGCTGTGATCCTCCCGCACACAGAGGATGCGTCCACGCGCCCGATCCACCACCCCATCTGCATAGCGATAGGGGCCTGCTTCCGTCAGGGGCTGGGGATCTGAACCCGGCAGCAGGCGGTAGAGCCGTTGGTCAGCGAAGTTGCAAAAATACACTACCCCTGCCGACACCCAATAAGCTCCGCCTCCATACTCATGCACCCGCGTCCGCACATTGAAGGGTGCTGGCGTGAGTTCCACAGGGATCCCGTCGGCAGAGCGCCGCATCAACACATTGCGCCCTTTTTCTTGCGGGCGACCCTCCGTCCAGTAGAGATCCCCCTGATCCCAAACCATCTGTCCCAAGCGCAGGGATCCCGTCACCACCAGGTCAGCGGTAATCGGGGATCGCCAAGATCCATAGCCAGCCTGTTGCACCATAAGCTGTTAACTCTCAACTAATTCTCGACCCCAGAACCCCTATTATGCCGGCAGCAAGGGATCCCTGCCTTTGCCTACAGCCTGTGGGGAAAGGGCTCGGATTCTGGGAAAAGGTATCCCGCGATACAATTCTCTCCGGGCCGAATGGGTTTGATGGAACACGTTAAGGCAACAGGGACGCACGACGCTTTCTCGACTGCAGGATTAGCCTTTTCCTCTGTTGATGTTGGGAAGGCATTCGGTGAAAGCCTCAGCCGACTGCAGTTGGGCAAATTTAACACATGGGCGAGGTGATGAGCTAGGTGCTTCCCTCTATTGGCCGGGCTGCTGCAACAACTGGACTTCTTAATACCCTTTGCACTCACTTCGTTTCGGAGATCACCGATGGCTCTATCATTTAATCGTCGTCAAGTGCTGAAAATGGGCGCTCTGGCCGGAGCCGGGGCGGCCCTGGGGCCGCAGATCTGGGTGAAGCGGTCTGTGCCCGCCTACGCCCAGGGAGAGACCATTCGCGTTGGCATTTTGCACTCCCTCAGCGGCACCATGGCCATTTCGGAAACCAGCGTGGTGGATGCGGAAAAGCTGGCCATCAAAGAGATCAATGCCGCCGGTGGGGTTTTGGGCAAGCAGATCGAGCCGATTATCGAGGATGGGGCTTCCGATTGGCCAACCTTTGCCGAGAAAGCCACCAAATTGATCGATGTGGACAAGGTGGCAACGGTGTTTGGATGCTGGACTTCGGCCAGTCGCAAAGCCGTGTTGCCGGTGTTTGAATCCAAGCAGCACCTGCTCTGGTATCCCGTGCAGTACGAAGGACAAGAGTGCTCCAAAAACATCTTCTACACCGGCGCTGCCCCCAACCAGCAGATCGAGCCTTCGGTGGAATGGCTGCTCAAGAACAAGGGCAAAGAGTTCTTCCTGGTGGGATCCGACTACGTGTTCCCCCGCACGGCCAACACCATCATCAAGGCCCAGTTGGAAGCCCTGGGGGGCAAAGTGGTGGGTGAAGACTATCTGCCTTTGGGCAACACAGAAGTTACCCCCATCATCAGCAAGATCCGGGCCGCTCTTCCCAATGGCGGTGTGATCTACAACAGCTTGAATGGCGACAGCAACGTGGCCTTTTTCAAACAGTTGAAAGGGGCAGGGCTGGGGCCGGATCGCTATCCTTCCATGTCCGTCAGCATTGCTGAAGAAGAGGTACAGGCCATCGGCCCCGAATTCTTGGAAGGGCACTTCGCCGCCTGGAACTACTTTATGACGGTGGATACGCCTGCCAACAAGAAGTTTGTGGAAGCTTTCAAGGCAGAATACGGCCAAAACCGCGTCACCAACGACCCGATGGAAGCCGCCTACATCATGGTTTACATCTGGAAGCAGGCAGTGGAAAAAGCGGGAACAGTGGAAATCGACGCCGTGCGGCAGGCAGCCTATGGCCAGACCTTTGATGCCCCAGAAGGCTTGGTAACCATGAACACCAATCACCACCTGACCAAGTATGTGCGGATCGGCCAGGTGCGCTCTGACGGTTTGTTTGATGTCATCTTTTCTACGGATGCCGTGGAGCCGCAGCCCTGGAACCAGTTTGTGGCAGAGACCAAGGGCTTTGCCTGCGATTGGTCAGATCCGGCCAAGGGCGGTCGCTACAAAGTCAGCTAGTCCTGGCCAGGGCTGGGATCCCTTGCCGTTTGGATAGGGTCGGGGATCCCGCTCTGCCGCTTAAGAAGCTTCCCCGGTCAAGTTGGAAGGAGGATCCCCTGCCGATGACCTTGCTCTTGGATAGCTTGTTTAACGGCCTTAGCATCGGCACCGTCTTGCTGATAGCCGCTCTGGGCTTGGCCATTGTTTTCGGCCTCATGGGGGTCATCAACATGGCCCATGGGGAGCTGATGATGTTGGGGGCCTACACCACTTTTGTGGTTCAAAATGCCTTTCGTCCCCTAGGGGATCCCTGGCGGGATCTGTACATCTTCCCAGCTTTGGTAGCTGCCTTTGCCGTCACGGCTCTGGTGGGACTAGCCCTGGAGCGGGGGGTGATTCGCTTTTTGTATGGCCGACCCTTGGAGACCCTTTTGGCCACCTGGGGCGTGAGCCTGATCCTGCAGCAGTTTGTGCGCAGCGTCAATTGGGTGCTGGCTTTCCGCTTGGGGGCCTTCGCGGTGCTCTTTTTCGGCGGCTGGTGGCTTTTGTCCAGGCGAACGGATTGGCCGCGCCTCAAAGGGTGGACGCTGGCGCTGCTACTGGTGCTTTCCACGGCCATTGCAGCGGTGGGGGGGCGGGTGCTGGCGCAAACCTATGCTTTAGCAGTCACTCAACCCTGGTTTGGAGCCCAGAACAAAGATGTGACCGCTCCCCGTTGGCTGGGGGGTGGGATCCCGGTGGGCAGCCTGTTTTTGCCCAATACCCGCCTGTTTATCATCGCCCTCACTGTCTTCTGCATCCTAGGGCTGTACTTCTTCTTGCAACGCACCCGCTGGGGGCTGCGCATCCGGGCGGTTACCCAAAATCGGGCCATGAGCGCCTGTGTAGGGATCCCTACGCAAAAGGTGGATGCCCTCACCTTTGCCGTCGGCTCGGGTCTGGCGGGAGTGGCCGGCGTAGCGGTCAGCCTGCTGGGATCCGTGGGGCCGAACACCGGCCAAAACTACATCGTGGATACCTTTATGGTGGTCGTCGTGGGGGGTGTCGGTAAGCTTTTGGGCAGCATTGTGGCAGCGCTTGGGATCGGGATTGCCAACTTTGTCATCGGTTCCGGGACGCTGGCTTTGATTTTTCCCAACGTGCCCATCCTGACCGATACCCTCAACTTTTTTGCCACCACGAGCATGGCCAAGGTGATGGTCTTTGCTTTGATCGTGGCCTTTTTGCAGGTGCGACCTCGGGGCCTTTTCCCCGAAAAAGGTCGTATGGTGGATGCCTAGGGAATGATCTCGCTTGGCGAAAACTCTAGGACCAGACTCTCCATCTTCTACTCCCTCACAAAGCCCATGAAACTGGTTCATTCCCCCCGTGCTGATCATGAAGTGGCTGCTCCCGCCGCGGGTGGGGATCCCAATTCTTCTCGCAAGCTTCTGTGGGAGGCCGGGATCCTCATCGTTTTGGTGCTGGCCTTGATCTTTGTGGCCCCAACTGTGCTGTCTGGCTTTCGGCTCAACTTGTTGGGGCGGTTTCTGGCCCTCAGCATTGTAGCTTTGGGAATCGACCTCATCTGGGGCTATACCGGCATGCTCAGTCTGGGACATGGGGTGTTCTTCGCCTTGGGGGGCTACGCTCTGGGGATGCACCTGAAGTTGCAATTGCCGGAAGGTCAGATACCGGAGTTTTTCAGCCTCTACGGGGTAACGGAATTGCCCTGGTTTTGGTACCCCTTTTATTCGTTTCCGTTTACGGCTGTTGCTGTTGTCTTGATCCCGGCTTTGGTGGCAGCAGCCCTGGGGTATTTGGTGGTGAGAAATCGCATTCGAGGGGTTTATTTTTCCATTTTAACTCAGGCCACCACGATTATTTTCTTTAACTTCTTCAACGGCCAACAGCGCTTAATTAATGGCACCAACGGCCTGACCAACTTCCAGACTTTGTTTGGCCTGGATGTCAACTCGTCCGAGATGCGCTTCGCTGTCTATGTCACTACAGTTCTGGCGGTGGTTTTGGCTTACCTTCTCTGTCGTTGGCTGACCAGCGGCCTATTCGGTCGGATCCTGGTAGCCATTCGAGATGACGAGCCGCGGGTTCGTTTTTCCGGCTACGATCCCACCGGCTTTAAAGTTCTGGTGTTTGCCGTGTCTGCTGCCCTGGCGGGTGTTGCCGGAGCTTTGTTTACCTTGCAAACTGGGATCATCTCTCCCAATGCGATGGCCGTTCCCTTTTCCATTGAGATGGTAATCTGGGTGGCGGTGGGCGGTCGGGCCAGTTTGGTGGGGGCGGTGCTGGGGGCTCTGTTGGTCAACTTTGCCAAGAGCTTGCTGAGCGAAAATTTTCCGGAGATTTGGCTGTTTTTCCAGGGGGGATTGTTCCTGTTGGTGGTGCTGGTGCTGCCGGATGGACTGGTGGGTTGGGTGCGCACCCAAGGCAGGCAGCTTTGGGTCACCGTTCAGCTTTGGCGCAGGCGTTTGGCAAATACTTCTCCAGCCTAAATCTGGCTTTCTCTTGAGGATGTCAGTTATGTGCAAGATATAAGTTTAAGGTAAGAGGATCCCATGGGTGAGCCAGCGATGCCAAGTTTCCTCTCCTATTTGATGGGTTTATTTGATGGGTTGAGAATCCGGTTTGACCTTTGGCCTTTCCGTTCTTGGATGTGATCCCTATGCTCACTGCAGCTCCCACCGCTACCCGACAAATTTTACAAACTCAGGATCTCACCGTCAGCTTTGATGGCTTCAAGGCTTTGGACAGGCTGAACTTCTCTCTGGAGGAAGGGGAGCTGCGGGTGGTCATCGGCCCCAATGGGGCAGGCAAGACTACGTTTCTCGATGTGCTGACGGGCAAGGTTAAGCCTACTCGAGGCCGGGTGCTGTTTAAAGGAAAAGATCTGACCAAGCTCAAGGAACATGAGATCTCGATTTTGGGTGTTGGGCGCAAGTTTCAGACGCCGCGGGTCTATCAAAACTTGAGCGTGCGAGAAAACTTGGAGCTATCCCTCAACCCTGACAAAAGGGTTTTTTCCACCCTATTGGGCAAAAAGCATCTGCGAGAAAAAACGGATGCTCTTTTGGAAACCATTGGCCTCAGCCGTAAGGATCGGGTTCCGGCAGGGCTGCTTTCCCACGGAGAAAAGCAATGGCTGGAGATCGGCATGGTGATTGCTCAAGATCCGGATTTGCTGCTGCTGGATGAATGCGTGGCCGGGATGACGGACAAAGAAACAGAAGCTACAGGAGAGTTAATTCAATCCTTAGCCCAAAGCCACACCATTTTGGTGATCGAACATGACATGGTGTTTGTCCGACAAATTGCCCGCAAGGTTACCGTTTTACACCAAGGCTCGGTGCTGTGCGAAGGTACCTTTGAGGATGTGAAAAACGACCCGCGAGTGATTGAGGTCTATCTCGGATCCCACAAGGGGAAAAACTAAGCAAAGAGGCTATAGTTCTGTATCTAATCGACTCATGCGCAGGCCTATGAATACGGAAAACGCGACCGCAACACAAAACTTATCCCGAGATGGATCTGGGCCTCTCCTGGAGGTCTCCAACTTGAGGGTTTACTATGGTCAGAGTTTAATTGTGAAGGATCTCTCTTTTAAGATCTTTCCCGGCCAAGCGGTCTGCCTTCTGGGTCGCAATGGCATGGGCAAAACCACCACGCTTAAAGCCCTGATGGGGCTTCTGAAAGACTGCACAGGCAAAATTGCTTTTGAGGGCCGTCCTATCAACCATTACCCTCCCAATTGGCGAGCCCGTGCCGGTATCGGATATGTGCCCCAAGGTCGAGAGATATTTCCCCGCCTAACGGTTGAGGAAAACCTGCTGGTGGGTCTAGAAGCGGCACCGGACAGAGAACGGATCATACCTGAGTTTGTCTATGACCTATTCCCAATTCTGCGTTCTTTTCTTAAACGGCTGGGTGGGGATTTGAGCGGTGGGCAGCAGCAGCAACTGGCCATCGCCAGAGCTTTGGTGGCAGAGCCCAAACTTTTGCTCCTGGATGAGCCTACAGAAGGGATCCAGCCCTCTATCATTATCGAGATCGAAGAAGCCATCAGCCGCATTCAAAAGGAGCGGGGCGTTTCGGTGTTGCTGGTGGAGCAGTATTTTGAGTTTGCCCAAAGCCTAGCCGATTACTTTTATCTTATGGAAAATGGATCCCTTATCATGGAGGGGCCGACTGACCAAATGGACGAAGAAAAAGTCCGAGCTCACCTTTCTATCTGAGGTGGCACCTGGAGAGCCTGAAAACCTCTATAACTTTTTTGAGAGCGGCAAATGGCATCCTGCATGTTCCAGAGACCTTGCCTAAACTTCTGGAAAAGCGAGAAGTCCACCTGCGAGGGGATAGGCTAGGGTTAGCCCTGGGCTTCCTTGAGCAGCAGCGTTGGCTAAGCTAGAAACTGTTCAAGATTGCGCTAGCTTGCCATTTCCATCCACAGGTTTGTGTCTCCTCCGATTCACTTCACTGCAGAGCCCTGGCTGCACACCTACAGCGAAATTATCGATGTGCGCTCTCCGGCAGAGTTCGCAGAGGATCATTGGCCGGGAGCCATCAACTTGCCTGTACTCTACGATACAGAACGGGCGGAGGTGGGCACGCTCTACAAGCAGGTGGATCCCTTTACAGCCCGCAAACGAGGGGCAAGCTTGGTGGCCCAGAACATCAGTCGCCACTTGCAAACCCATTTTGCCGATAAAGATCGCGATTACCGGCCCCTAATCTACTGCTGGCGGGGAGGGCAGCGCTCTGCCAGCTTGGCATTGGTGTTGTCCCAGGTGGGCTGGCAGGTTACGGTTTTGCAAGGTGGCTACAAAACCTACCGGGCCTGGGTGCGCCGACAGCTGCAGATCTTGCCCCAGGAATTTACCTACCGAGTGCTCTGCGGACCAACAGGGAGCGGCAAAACCCAGTTGCTTCACCATCTGCGCCAACAGGGATCCCAAGTTCTCGATCTGGAAAAGCTGGCCTGTCACCGGGGATCCCTCCTGGGGGCCGAGTGGGGGGTGCCACAGCCCAGTCAGAAGAGCTTTGAAAGTCAACTGGTGCAGGTTTTTCTCCAGTGGGATCCCGCCAAGCCAGTCTGGGTGGAGGCTGAGAGTGCCAAAGTGGGCCAGCTCCATCTGCCGCCTGCCCTTTGGCAAGCCCTTACCCAAGCCGACTGTGTCGAAGTGCAGTTGCCTCTAGAGGAGCGGGTGAAGGGGCTGATCGCCCATTATCCCCACTGGATTGCTCACCCCCAAGCGCTGAAGGAAAAATTGCTGCTTCTGAAGTCCCGTCTTGGCCAGGGCCGCTTGCAGCGTTGGTTTGAGCTGATCGACGCCCAAGACTGGCCGCAGTTTGTGCAGGAGTTGCTGGAGCAGCACTACGACCCCACCTATCGACACGGGCTGCAGCAAAACTTCAATCGCCTTCGGGCCCGGATTGAGCTGTCTGACCTTTCCGAGACCAGCCTCAGGGAAGCTGCTGCTCGCCTCATCCAGATGCCGCTTGGATCCCTGGCTAGGTGAGCACGATAAACTCCAAAGCCCGCAACACCTCAAACCACTCGGAAACTTCCAGCCGAACCGTGGAATCGGCAATCCACCGGCAGCCGGGATAAAAAGACTTGCGGTAGGCCCGAGCGGGATCCTTGTAGTCCACTTCCAATTGAAAGTGATCCGGCAGTGGGCGAGGACGGTAGGCCGACAGCCGCCTCAGGGATCCCTCTACACCTTGGCGGATGGCCTGTAGAACCTGCTGCGGATGTGGCGTAATGACCGACTGGCCTATCCCTTTGTGGGTGACCACCGTCTCGATGTGGGCGTCATAAGCTTTCGCTGCGGCACACACCTCCGCATCTCCGGCTACAAACACAACCGGGACTCCCTCATAGGCAGCCGTGAGGCTGACCAGGTGAAACTCGGCGATGGCCTGGCCGTTCAGCCGGATTTGGCTAACTTCGGTGGTGTAGGTGTGGGCGAGGGGGTTGGCAGCAGATCCGGCGCGGGCATGATAGCC
Organism: Synechococcus sp. R60.1; assembly: GCF_047461835.1. Lineage (NCBI taxonomy): Bacteria > Bacillati > Cyanobacteriota > Cyanophyceae > Synechococcales > Synechococcaceae > Synechococcus > Synechococcus sp. R60.1. The sequence goes on from NZ_JANSIA010000052.1 coordinate 9,816, forward strand.
GATTAGGAGCAGGGCATTGTAACTGCGATCCAACTCTTGCACCATACAGTAGGGGTGGCCGCTCCAGCCGCGGATGAGTTGCACCGGCTCCGGCAACCGTTCGGGGATGAGGTTCCGCCCTGAGTCATGGGCATCTTTGACTGTGATCTGCGTGGCTCCGGCAGCCAGGGATCCCTCACAAGCCGCGATCACTGCTCGGGTCATCTGCTCTCGGAATGCCTCGTAACCCGGCTGGCCGATGGTGGCCTCATCCCAATGGCTGATGCCGGCGATCCCTTCAATATCGGCACTGATATAGACCTTCATGCTTGGCTCAGTAGACTCAGCATTGGATTCTGTTGGGCTTCATCCACCCTCGGATGCCGCTCAGCATCGCTCTGGGCAAGGGATCCAAGCGGTTATTTCCCTTGCGAAAATTGCCCCCGGCTCTGCTGTGGATCCCTTCCCTATTCTCAAGAAGCTCGGATGAAGAATAAAGACTCCGTCCCGCTGAGGGGATCAGAGAGCCACCAAAGAAGCAGATACCCCCTGCTGTAACTCCGACAACAATGAGGCCGGACGCCCCTTATAGGGCCAGGCAAAAGCGTGACGAAAAGCTGCTTCCTGGCAGTGTTTGAGCTGCTCGAAATCGATGATGTCGTGGGTTACCAGGTTTTCGTACTCAAACGGCAGCCGCACATTGTGCAAGCCGGCGTTGTCGGTGCAGATGGCGATATCCACCCCCGCCTCAAAGCAGCGGTCAAAGACAATCTTGAGGGGCTCCAAACTGGGCAGGGTTCCCGTTTTTAGATAGGTGGTGGGACAAACTTCTAGGCATTGTCCTCGCCGTGCCAGCTCCGGCAGCAATTCTGGATAGTGGAGGGGGATCTGAATGCCGTGGCCGATCCGCGAGACATAGGGCAGCAACTGTGGGTAGCAGCCATCCAAAGTTTCGTACAGGTGGGCAGTGGTTTTCAGGCCGCGGGCCAGCGCATACTTGAACAGCTCAATCCACTCGTCCATCCGTTCGCCGTAGGGCTTGTCTCCCCCGGCCAGGTCGATGGCACACACATACTCCGACTCAGCGGCAGCTTCCACCATGGCCCGGTTGATGTGGCTGGGCAGGCGTGAATGCAAACAGACGATCTGGGTGGTGACGATGGGATACTCCCGCTGCTGGCTGGCCTGCCCCACCGTCTCGATTACCTGGCGCATCTGCTTGAGGCGCTCCCCCTCATCCAGGCTGGGATCCGTGCGTAGGTAGGGAGTGTAGCGAATCTCCAGGTAGGCCAGATCCTCAAAGACGTAGGCTCCCCGCAGCAGGCGGTAGATAAAATAGGGCAGGGTTTCCAGGGTCTGCACCTGTTCCACCAGCGTGTGCAGCTCCAGGTAATCCTCGAGGGTGTTGCGCGGGCGGGTGTAGAACTCCTCGAACTCGGCATAGGTGGGAAAGCGCTCTGCCACAGGGGATCCCTGGCGGTGAAAATAGCGCCACAGAATTCGGGGGACAACCGAACCGCCCAAATGACGGTGCAACTCCGCGTGAAGTGCCATAAACGCTCTACAGTGGCCCGCCAGGGGGCAGACTTGGTTTGTTTAAGTACTATTTCTACTCTTATCCTACTCTTATCCAACCGCCTCAGGCTTGTCCAGGTCTAATCCCGCAAGCCCGGCTAGAAGTTTAGATCGTCAAGCCGATCCCCTGCCCATCGTGATAGGCGGCCAGCAGTAGGTCGGTGGTGGTATCCCAAGCAATCTCGCCCGAGCAGGATAGAGCGATGGCCCCAAAGGAGCGGCGACGTTGGCGGGCCTCTTGAAAAGACTTGGCCATGGCAGCCTTCAGGCTGAGGCCATCTTCCACTCGAATCACAATCCGCGCCGCCAAGCTCTCATCCAAAATATCTTCCCCGACACCGGTGCAACTGACCCCCGCCACCGCACTGGCATAGGTTCCCGCCGGAGTGGCCGAATCGCTCACCCGCCCCACCCGTTCAAACCCCCGCCCGCCGGTGGAGGTGCCGGCACAGATTTGCCCCCGTTGATCCAGCGCCACCGCCCCCACCGTGCCCATGGCCAGAGCAGTGAGAACCCTAGTTGGGGGATGGGTTTGGCGCAACTGCACCCACTCTTGAACCCGCTTGAGAGTGGCCGGGTCATAGACCGGCAACTGCAGCTCCCGCGCCAGCTCTGCTGCCCCTTGTTCGGCCACCACGCGATCCGGGCTTGATTGCAGAGCCTGGGCCATGAGGATGGGATGCTGAACTCGGCTGACGTTGATCACCCCGCTAAAAGACTGGGTGGCCCCGTTCATGAGAGCGGCGCTCATGCGGATTTGCCCATCCGATTGCAAGACCGACCCCGTCCCGGCATTGTAGAGCGGATCATCCTCCAGCAACTGGCAGGCATGCATCACCGCCGCCTCGGCACTCTGCCCAGCCAACAGCAGCTCGTAGGTGCTCTCCACCACCTGCTGCAGGGATCCCCTCACTTTTTCCAGGCTGCTTTCCCCTTCCAGGGCGCTGCCGGCTCCGCCGTGGATGATCAGTTTGGGCTGAGGCATGATGAGATCGGTTACCTTGTGAGAACAGTGGAAGACTATATTTTGATTTTCGGGTACAACATCCACCCATGCATCTGCTCCATCCCAGGGATCCCAACGCAAAGGGAGAGGGAGCCTTAAGATAATCCTGTAGATTTGCTAAGCATAGATACTCAAGGGCGATTCTGGTAAAGGGCTGTCGGATTGCAGCCGGCAGGGATCCCCCTGATGGTATGGCACAAGCGAGGTTACATCCATGGCGCTGCCCAGCTTGCACGAGTTTCCTTGGCTGACCACGGTCATCGCTTACCCTGTGTTGGCCGCCCTATTTATTCCCCTGATCCCAGCACCGGCTGGGGATCCCAGTACCCGCGCCTACGCACAAAAGTTGGCCGAGCGGATCCGCTGGTTTGCTTTGTTCATTGCGGTCACGGATCTGCTGATTCTGCTGGCCGGCTTCTATGTCGGCTACGATCCCGGCCAGACAGGTTTGCAACTGCTGGAGCGCTACACCTGGGTACCCCAAGTGGGCTTGAGTTGGTCGGTGGGGGCTGATGGCCTCTCCATGCCCCTGATCCTGCTCACGGCGTTTATCACTACCCTAGCCATCTTGGCCGCTTGGCCGGTCACCCTCAAACCTCGCCTCTTCTACTTTTTGATGCTGGCCATGTATGGCGGTCAGATCGGGGTGTTTGCCGTGCAGGATATGTTGCTGTTTTTCCTGATGTGGGAATTGGAGCTGATCCCGGTGTACTTGCTCCTCTCCATTTGGGGGGGATACAACCGCCTGTATGCGGCCACCAAGTTCATCCTCTACACGGCTCTCAGCTCCCTGTTTATCCTGGTGGCAGGTCTGGCTATGGCCTTCTACGGGGATCCCATCAGCTTTGACATGACGGATCTGGCCCACAAGACCTATCCACTCACCTTCCAACTGCTGATGTATGGGGCCTTCCTCATTGCCTATGGGGTGAAGCTGCCCATTTTCCCCTTGCACACTTGGCTGCCCGATGCCCACGGCGAGGCCACTGCGCCGGTGCACATGTTGCTGGCCGGGATCCTGCTCAAGATGGGGGGCTATGCCCTGATGCGCATGAATGCGGGCATGCTGCCGGATGCTCATCTTTACTTTGCGCCGGTGCTGATCGTGTTGGGGGTGGTGAACATCATCTTTGCCGCCCTCACCTCTTTTGCCCAGCGCAACCTGAAACGGAAGATCGCCTACTCTTCCATCAGCCACATGGGCTTCGTGCTCATCGGTATCGGATCCCTGACGGAGATCGGCATGAGCGGCGCCATGCTGCAGATGATCTCCCACGGGCTGATCGGGGCCAGCCTGTTCTTTTTGGTGGGGGCCACCTACGACCGCACCCATACGCTGGAGCTGGAGGAAATGGGCGGCGTTGGCCTGAAGATGCCCAAGATCTTCTCCATGTTCACCGCCTGCTCCCTGGCTTCGCTAGCCCTACCCGGCATGAGCGGCTTTGTGGCCGAGATCATGGTGTTTATCGGCATGGCCACCACCGATGCCTACTCTCTCCCCTTCCGGTTGGTGGTGGTTTTCCTGGCAGCAGTTGGGGTGATCCTGACCCCCATCTACCTGCTGTCGATGTTGCGGCAGATTTTCTTTGGCCCAGAGAACAAAGAGCTCACCGAACACGAAGAGTTGGTGGATGCCGAGCCACGCGAGGTGTTCATCATTGCCTGTCTGCTGATCCCAATCATCGGCATTGGCCTCTATCCCAAGCTGGTGACCAGCCTCTACGACCAATCCACCAACGCCTTGGTGGCGCTGCTGCGGCAGGAACTGCCCCAAACTGGTGAGACGGTTGCCCAAGCCCCTGCCCTCTACAACAACTGAATGTTGAATTTGAATTGAGAATTGAGGGATGGAAGGAGATCCACTCTTTTTCTATCCCGCATTGGACTTGTGGCTCTCGCCAGCTTGAACTTGCATCCAGCCGAACAAAGTTGCGATTGTCAGTTGGATCCCTGAGGCGAAGGCGGGAGCGGGGATCACCTCTTGGGGATCCTCATGTACTGTCGGCTGCTGCCCGGCAGGGTAGGCGAAAACAACCCTTTCTTCGGGAGCCACGATCCACCCCATTTGGCAGCCGTGATCCAGGCCGATCAAGATTTTTTTGACCAGCTTCATTGGATTTTGATCGGGAGAGAGAATCTCGATCATCCAATCAGGGCAAAAGGGGATGAGATTTTGAATGGTGCCATCTTCATCTACAGGGATCCGATCCCAGGGGATCACAGAAATATCGGGCACAATCGCATATCCGGCGAAGGTGCAGCGCAGCTCTGGAAATGCCATTCCCAGTTGAGAAGGCTCCAACATCTCGTTAATGAAGCTACCCAGTTTTAGTTGGAGACGGCTATGTTTTCCCTGTGGCATGGGCTTCTGGATAATTTCTCCTTTGATGAACTCGCTGGCGGGCTGAGTTTCCGGCTGTTGGAGAAAGTCTTCCAGAGTTAGAGGCTTGGCAGATAGACTGACCATGGCTTTCTCCCATCACGCTGCTATCCGATTAACAATAGACTGAGAAAGTATCAAAGCTGATCAAATCAAAACAGATCCCTGTCACGTTGTTGCCAAGTCATTTGGCGGTCATAAGGGCTTTTGCCGGAAAACAACCCCATCAGCGGCCCCAAAATGGCCCCAAACACAAAACCGCCCGCATGGGCCCAGTAAGCAATTCCCCCACCCTGCATACCGATATTGGTAGGCGTCTGTAGGCTGGCAATGCCGTAGAAAGCTTGCTGGATGAACCAAAAGCCCAGGAACACCCAAGCCGGAACGTAGAGGGTTGTGATGAAAATACCCAAGGGCACCAAGGTTAGGATCTCGGCCCGTGGAAAGCGCAAAATATACGCTCCCAATACGCCGGCAATAGCGCCGCTTGCCCCCAGTGAAGGAATGGGGGATCCCATATCGAAAAACCACTGCGTTAGCGCAGCCAAAGCTCCGCAAGCCAGGTAAAAGATGAGGTAGCGCACATGGCCCAAGCGATCCTCAACGTTGTTGCCGAAAACCCACAAAAAAAGCATGTTCCCGCCAATGTGGAGAAAGCCCCCATGCAGAAATTGTGAGGTGAATAGGGTTACCCATTCTGGACGCGACGAAGAGGTGAGCTCCCCTCGAAAACTGGCCGTCAACTCTATCGGTACCACTGCCCACTCTCGGAAAAAAGCTGCCAGCTCTTGTGGCGACAGGGTTAGCTGGTACAGAAAAATTAAGATGTTAACGATCACCAGGGCATAAGTGACATAGGCTGTGCGGGTGGTTGGGTTGCGATCTTGCAGGGGTACCACAGTTAAGATCCAGTCGACGTCACCCTCTAGCCTAACCTGTCCTTTCCCACCCCCCCAGGCTCACCTCTAAGCCCCTACCTGAGGCTACACTGGGGTAGTCGGCTGGGAGCTATGCTTGCAGACGGATCCCTTGCCGACGAACGCATCTCGGCCAAGCTCGCTCGGCAGAGAATGGACTACAAGATAAGGATTTAGAGGAGTGGATTGATGCCCGAGGTTGAAAGCGCCACTGCCCCGCTCAAGTTTTTGATCGTCGAAGATCATCCAGAGGTGGCCCAGAACAACTGTGAGTGGCTGCAACGGATTGCAGCCGATGCTCAGTGCATTACGGTCACCAACCCTATGGACGCCATCCTGCGCTTGCAGCGGGAACAACCAGACTTGGTTGTAGCCGATCTGCTCTACGGTCAAACCAGCGGGGAGCAGTCTGCCGAGCCTGGCCTAGAGTTCCTGCGTCATATCTTTGAGAACTACCCCACCCTAAATGTGATGGCCTATTCCAGCGAGCCGCTGCTGCTAACTCCATTGGTGGGCCTGATCAGCAAACACCAGGGTGGGTTTGCCGCGGTCAACAAAATGGAACGGCGCACCGTGTTTCTGGAGGGGGCCAAAAGCGCCCTGAATGGAGAATTGCGCATGCCGCGGGAGTTGCGCGGTCTTACGAAGCTGACAGAACGAGAAATTGAGGTCTTGAACTTGCTCTGCAAAGAAGCCCTCACCGACCAAGCCATTGCCGATCGCATTCACACCAGCAAGAAGACCGTACAAAACTGTATCCAGAGGCTCAAAGAAAAGTTGGATATTTTCGGCTCTGAGGATGAGATCAATGCTCGCGTTGCCATGTGTATGACAGCCGTTCAGAAAAAGATTATCCAGTGGTGAAACAGAATAGATTATGAGTTTGTCTCTAAACACTACTTTGGCATAGATTGCCAATGGAGCTTATCCAAGAAGTGAGGGGGGATAAGTGATGTTATTAGAGGCCGAGACAAAGCTGGTACGGGATAAGTCACTGGGATACCTCGTAACAACAGAAGAAACGCCAATCGAGAAATGGAGCCCTTTTACTTTGCTGATGCGTGTTGTGTCGGTATCTTTATCTACATTGCTACTTATTGGACTTCCTATCTTCGCAGTTCTATCGGCAATACTTTCTGCCTTAGGGACATGGATCCCTAGCACTTTGGCCAGTGGCATACCTCCTATTGCTATGGCTTTTTCTGGATTGTTGGGTGGTTTATCGATGCTTCTTTGGTACTATTGGTACTCAAATCAACCCTATAAATCTAGGGTTGTTATTTTGAGCAATGGCTTCATTTATCATGACATCTATCGTGACATCCTAGGAAAGCAGAACAGACTTGCCTATAGGTATAACGAAATTGTCTCAGTGAACGTGGACTTCAGAAAGAAGAGTGTCGGTTTTGTCAAATCAGAATGCTACCCATACTACAGCTACTACATCAATTGCCAAGGAAATCCTGTCGTATCTATATCTTCCCCGTCTTTGCCTTTGATGAGGTATGTAGCCAGCTACATTTGCTCCACGCGCTGGAAAGGCATGAGAGAAGCAATTGAGCGTGGACAAGAGGTTTCATTTGGATGCGTTGCCATAAGTAGGGAGTACGTTAGAGTCGAGGATTTCGGTTCTTCAGAGCGATTGTTATTTAGGATCCAGGCTATCAAAGAGATTAAGCTGTGCATTGATAGTGAGGATGGTTACGTATTCCGCCTGGAGTTTATCTCAGGGTCTAGGTCAACAAAGAGCTCTGATTGTTACTTCCGCTGTGACAAGGTAGATAACTTCCATCTATTTTTCAAGACACTCAAGCTTGTGGGTATCCCTATGAACCTTTCTGAGCTTCCAGCACGTCTCACCTTTGAGAATCATATTAGACAGGCAACAGATGGCTAGACACCAACCGAATGGAGGAGGCACCGATCTTTGGGTACAGCCTTTCCAGGAGATAAGCGAGGTAGTACTGCACGGCAAAGACAAAGAGCACGCATGAGGAAAAAGCAGGCTTCCATAGCTTCCGCCTTTATTTCCTCGAGACGACTGGGCGCCGGACAGCTTTCAACTTGGATCAGTGGATCCCCAGTGCAGAGGCAAACACACTGTGGCCCACAATGGCCTCTACCACAACACTTATGGCAAACCCCAACATGGCCAGCCGTCCGTTCCATCGCTCCGCCTTCTCCGTCCAGCCAATCTCCCACTCCGGCGGGGTATCGCCATCTTGACCGTACTGCGGCACATACCGCGGGCGACTGGCACTCTCCCAACCGGCAGGGCGCTTGGAGTTGAAGAAAGCCATCGAACCAATCACAACAGCAGCCACCAACCCGGCCACCATTACGGCAATGTAGGGGAGGAAGGGATTGTCAAGCATCATTGGATTGTCAAGATAGGGATTGAAGGAGGGTGAAAGAGCTGGATGAAAGGGTAGAGCCATGACATCTCAAAGCCGAAGAGAAACTCTCTGAGATGCCCGATGTGGCTCTACCGAAAAGTTCTTTGACAGATTATTGCAGGTTATTGCAGACCTAGCCACTGGGCGAGAGTGCTGGCAAAAACACTGTGGCCCAACGCCGCTTCCGTAGCGATGCTGATCACCAAGCCCAACATGGCCAAGCGTCCATTCCAACGCTCTGCTTGCTCCGTCCAGCCCGGAATCCAGTCGTTGGTGGTGTCGTAGTACTGGGCAACAGAAGCGGAGTCCAGACGAGAAGGGATTCTGGAAGACGATTGCATTGCTAATACCTCGTATTGGTTGCTGTAACCAAAGTTAACACAAAGTTACATTTTGTGACAAGCTTCGCTTTCAGATCAGGGAGGAAGGGATCCCTGGATGCTGGAAGGGATTGGGCGGATGGGTTTGCCGAAGGCTGGCCGGAAGCGATGTCATACTGAGGGAAGCAGGCTTTTTGCGCAGACCATGGCGGTATCCCCCCTTTCTTCTCTCAAGCTTGACCATTCTTTCGATCTGGCTGCCCAGGTGCGGTCAGATTTTCCGATTTTGCAGCGCCAGGTCAACGGCCACCCGCTAATCTACTTTGACAATGCCGCCACTTCTCAAAAGCCACTGGCGGTTATGCAGGCGATGGATCATTACTATCGACACTGCAACGCCAACGTGCATCGTGGGGTCCATACGCTGAGCAACGAAGCCACAGATGCCTATGAGGGGGCGCGGGAAAAGATCGCTCGGTTTGTGAACGCGCCTTCTCCTCAGGAGATCATCTACACCCGCAATGCCAGCGAAGCCATCAATCTGGTGGCCTACAGTTGGGGCTTGAGCCATCTGGAGCGGGGGGATGAGATCGTCCTCTCGGTGATGGAGCACCACAGCAACCTAATCCCGTGGCAATGGGTGGCCCAGAAGACGGGAGCCCACCTCAAGTTCATCCAGATCACGCCAGAGGGAGAGTTGGATCTGGAGCACTACCAATCTTTGCTCAGCGACCGCACCCGCTTGGTGGCGGTAACCCAGGTCTCCAACATGCTGGGATCCATCAACCCCGTTCAGGAGATTACTGAACTGGCCCATCGTTACGGAGCCAAGGTTTTGCTGGATGCCTGCCAGAGCGTGCCCCACATGCCTGTGGATGTCCAGGCGCTGAATTGCGATTGGCTGGCCTTTTCGGGGCACAAGATGTGTGGCCCGACGGGGATCGGCGTCCTCTACGGCAGGCGGGAGCTGCTGCGAGCGATGCCTCCCTTTTTGGGCGGGGGAGAGATGATCGCCGATGTGTACTGGGATCACGCCACCTATGCGGATATCCCCCACAAATTTGAAGCCGGTACGCCGGCGATTGCCCAGGCGGTGGGGTTAGGGGCAGCCGTAGATTACTTGAGCCAGATCGGTCTGGAGCGGGTTCATGCCCACGAACAAAGGTTGATTGCCCACCTGTTGGACGGGATCCAGCACATAGCGGGTATTAGGGTTTATGGCCCCAAGGATCCGGCGCGACGGGCAGGGCTGGTTAGCTTTTCGGTGGAGGCTGTCCATCCCCATGACCTGTCTACTTTACTGGATGAGCAAGGCATTGCCGTTCGAGCGGGGCACCACTGCACTCAACCCCTCCATCGCTATTTGGGAGTACAATCCACTGCCCGAGCCAGTGTTTACCTGTACAACACGTTGGCGGAGGTGGATCGCTTTTTAGACGTGTTGGCAGAAGCGGTGGAGTTCTTCGGCGCTGCCCTAAGCTAGGGATCCGGGATAGACCTCTGAAGAGATGAGCATGCCTCTAACCCCCAAAACCCTGAACTTTGCTGAATTTACTGAGCTTTAGGCGGTTTGGCAAAAGTCATTGA